>NZ_JBLVZU010000008.1:0-6011 GCF_048284415.1 Mycoplasma paraquilae | reverse complement strand
GTGATGTTAGAGATGAAAACATCTTGAAAATAGGGCCAAATGTTTTCCAAAATAACACTAAATTGACCTCTATTTCATTCCCTAATGTAACAAGCATAGGTGATGATGCGTTTACTCATGTATCAGGATTAACATATATTGAACTTCCAAAAGTAAAATATATAACTCAATATAATCAATTCCCAAATTATAGTAATAGTACATTAAGATTCATAAAAATGGATATGTTAAAGAACCTTGATTTAATATGATTCTCAAATAGTAAAAACTTAACAACTGTTTCATTTAACAGTCTAAAAACTATTGATGAAAAATTTAGAAATTTAACAAGTTTAACATTTATTAGTTTTAATGATGCTATTTATATTAATGAATATGCTTTTGCAGGAACGAAAAATCTAACTACAGTTTCATTCCCTAATGTTATAGAAATAGGAGACAAAGCTTTTGGTGGAGCTATAAACCTAAAAACAGCTGAATTTCCAAAAGTTAAATATATTGGAAACGGAGCTTTTGATAATACTCCTAAGCTGATTAATAAACCTAGTGTAAAATAGAATAACCAAACTGCCTAGCATTACAAGTGCTGGGCTTTATTCTGCAATAAAAAAATGATCAATTAATCTAATTATAGTTTTCTATTGATATAGCAAAATCCTTTTGTTTTATAAAAAAGAATATAATTTAAGTGTGATAAACAATGAAAAAACCATTTCAATATAAATATCATTATTAAGAATGATCTTTATTTAAGTGGTTGTGAAAGGAAAAAATGACTAAAATTGCAAAGTATATAATAATAGTTACAAGTGGGCTTGTTGTTGGGTCTGCTGTCATTGCTATTCCGAGTGTTATTTATAAAAAACACAAAAATTATCAAGACGAACAAACAAAATTAAAAGAGACTGAAAAACGAATAACAGTATCACTAAATAATTCTATAAATAAGGCAGAAAAGTATGCTTCAGAGATAACTGCTAATGATATTTTGTTTAAGAACTACGATAACTCATTATTCTCTATTTCGTTAGCAGAAACTAATGTACCATTAAACCATAAGCTTAATTTAGCACCTCAAAATATGATTAATGGTTCAAATACTAAAGTTCAATATTTTGCTGCTAATGATAATGATGGAACATTGCATTTTAAATATAGAATTCAATCTAAAAAATATAGTGACTTATATACAATAAAATCTTGCATTTTAAATGGTTTTAAAACATTAAAAGCTGATGTTATTATTAAACCAATTAATCCTGAAATAAAGAAGCCAATCAGTGAAAAAAATGTTGTTGAATTTGATTATAACTATGGAGAAAATAAAGCTAAGGTTAAATTTAATGCCGATAATAGTAAATTAGTAATTAAAGATATCGAAACAGTTACAGACAAGGACCTAGGATCTATATTAAATTTACTAGCTGAAAAAAGTATTCAGCCCATTAATAAAGGTATTATATTAGATTGCCCGGATACAAAAGTATTCCCTTTATACAATCCTACATATTATAGAATAGCAAAGATTAATCTACCTAAGTTAGAAAAAGTAACTTATGTAGAAGATCCAGGAAAAATGGATCCAGGTGCTTTAGTCTGAGGACTTCAAGATGATAAAGTAGTGCAAAATGGAATTCTTTTTAAATGAGCAAATCCTAGTGGCGATATTTATGATGAATCAATTACTCAAATTATGCCCGGTGCTTTTGGTGATATAAGTAAAATTACTTCAATAAATCTCCCAAATTTAAAAGATATTTCTAGTCATGCCTTTAGAAGCGTATCAAAAATTGATGATTTATTCCCTCTTATAAAGTCAAAAGTGGTTTTAAATAACATTTTAATTAAATGACCTGAAGCAGTAGGCGATATTGAAGATAACCATATTACAAAAATTTATAATTATGCATTTGAAAATAATCAAAATATTACCTCAGTATCATTCCCTAATGTGACAAGTATTGGAGATGAGGCGTTTTATGGAAGTACAAATTTAGCTTCGGTAAACTTCCCAAAAGTTGAATCAATTGGAACTCAAGTATTTGGCAATACCAAAAAATTAGATGACAAAATTGTTTTAAATAATATTTTAGCAAAATGAGATAATGCAGCTGGTGATTTATATGATGATAAAATTACAAAAATAGCTTCAGGAGTATTTTCTGGACAAAATAATGTTACATCAGTTTCATTCCCTAATGTAACAGATATTGAATTTGCAGCTTTTATGGGAATGCGTGATTTATCAACTGTGCTTTTACCAAAAGTAATAAATATTGGTGAACTTGCATTTGCATTAAATACCGAGTTAAAAATTGTTGATTTCCCAAATGCCAAAATAATCGGAAGATCTGCATTTATGGATGATATCAACCTTGAAACTGTTTCGTTTCCTAATGTAATTAGTGTTGGAGACGAAGCCTTTAAAAAGGCAAATAAATTAAAATCAGTTAATTTTGATAATGCAATTTATATTGGTGCAGATTCATTTCAAAATGCAAATAGTCTAACATCAGTTTCATTCCCAATGGCAGAAATTATAGGATATGGAGCTTTTGCAGGTGCAACAAATCTTACTTCAGCAATTTTTCCTAAAGTAACCGAAATTGGTGATGTTGCATTCAGAGATAATAATTCCCTTGATAAAGTAGAATTTCCGGCAATCAAAAATGTAGGAAATGATATTTTTAGCAATACTCCTAAACTATTAGGCAAAATAGTTTTAGGAAATACGCTTGTAAAATGAAGTGATGCAAGTGGCAATATTAGTGATGATAATATTACTAAAATTGCAGCAAACGCATTTCAAGATAACACCAATATAACTTCTATTTCATTCCCGAATGTTACAAATGTTGGATATGAGGCTTTTGCAGGCACAACAAATTTAACTTCAGTTACTTTACCTAATGTCACAAGTGTTGGGGTTAGAGCATTTAGTGGAGCAAAAAATTTAGTTTCAATAGAGTTGCCTAAAGCAACAAACATAGGTAATCAAGCATTTAGTGAAGCAATAAAATTAACCTCAATTGATTTACCACAATTAATAAATCTTGGAACTTCAGTATTTTATAATACTTCAAGTTTAGTCGATATAAAACTAGCTAAAATGCATTACATTCCAGCCTCAGCATTTCAAGGTGCAAGCAGTTTAACAACCCTATTTGCTCCTAACGTTACTTATATAGGTAGTGATGCATTTAAAGATGCAACTAGTTTAACTTCTGCAATTTTTCCAAAAGTCGTTGAAATCGAAGATTCAGCTTTCGATGGAGCAATTAATTTAGAAGAAATATCATTCCCAAAAATTGAAAAATTATCAGGTGGAGACATATTTAAAAATACTCCAAAACTTCCTGATAAGATTATACTAAATGGCTTTTTAGCAAAATGAGATAATGCTAGTGGTGATATAAGTGATGATACAATATCAATAATCAATGATAATGTTTTTAAAGATAACAATAATATTACTTCTATTTCCTTCCCTAATGTTATTAGTGTGGGAAATTCTGCCTTTCAAGGTTCTAAAAAAATAGCTTCCATTAATTTGCCTAATGTAATTAGCATTGGAGATTTAGCATTTCAAGGATTGGAACATTTAACAAGCATTTCTTTACCAAATGTTGAAAAAATTGGTAGATCTTCATTTAAGGAAAACACGAATTTAGTGTCAATTAGTGCTCCAAAAGTTATTGAAATTGGTTCAGGAGCCTTTGCTTTTGATTTGAAATTAGAAACAGTTAACTTCCCAGAACTCACTAAAATAAACGAAGAAACTTTTATGGGCACAAAAGGATTGAAATTAATTTTTGCTCCTAAAGTAAATGAAATAAATAGTTCAGCATTCGAAAATGCAGAATCTTTAACATCCGTTTCATTCCCTAATGTAACCTTTATTGGAGAATATGCATTCAAAAATAATAAGAATCTAAAATCAGCATCATTCCCAGAAGTAATTGAAATTAAATCTTACGCTTTTGGTAACGATATTAATTTGAACTCAGTGTATGCGCCTAAGGTCAAAATCCTTTCACCTAATTCTTTTGATCACACTCCAAAATTAACAAATATACCTATTGTAAATCCTTAATTAATAGCATTATAAAAACTAGCTTTAAGAGTTACATTTCTAATATTAACTCATTAGCAAATAAACTATAATTCAATGAGCTGACAAGAAATTTGTCGGCTTTTTTATACATCAGCTTCAAATAAGAACACATGCTAAAACTAAAGCATTAGTATACAGTAAAAATAGTTATTTAAAAGAATAGTACTTATTAATACTTTCTTATTACTTTATATTTTATTTTTTATTTAAATCGTATAATTACTTAAGCAAATTTTCATATTTTAAATTAATGTTGCTACCTGGTAGTACTCATAGTGACTTCTTCTTTTTTTTTTTTTTTTGCAATAATAAAATAAGGCAGCAATATATATTTCCGTTACTATACTTATATCTATATAAAAAAACTAACTTTTATACCAACTGTACTCTATTGCTAGCCAACAATAGAAAGGAAAAAATGAAGAGAAAGAAATTATTTATAATATTTTTATTTGCTTCAGCATCAAGCATTATTACTATGCCTTTAGTAGCTGGATCATGTAATAATAAGAATAATGAAAATAACCCTGAATCCAAACCCATAGTTACTCCTGCTCCTAACCCAGGAACAACACCCAAGCTAGTTGACACTCCTAAACCAACTCCAATAATTACAACAGTCAAAAAAGATAATAATACATATTCATTTCTATATACCGATAATAATAAAAAGACTAATGGAAAGTATTATAAAAATGAAAATAGAATAGTGATACAAGATGCGCAAGATATTACTGCTAAAATGTTAACTGAAATATTTAATTACATTCATAAAAATTACGATATTAATAATGAGAGTTTTATATTGGAATGTCCTGAAGCAAAAAGAATTTCTTTAAAATTTGAACGTCCATCAGGAATGTCTTCTGTTAAAATAAAAAAACTTAATTTACCTAAAATAGAAAATGTGATTAATAATAAAGATGGTGGCTCAGAATGGCTTAATCATTCATTAGAAGAAGATAAGGTAGTTCAAAATGGGATACTATTTCAATGAAATAATGCTTATGGAGACATAGAGGATAAAACTATTAGAAAAATAGTTGCAAAGGCTTTTCGTTGAAATGAGCGCATTACATCTATTAACTTCCCTAATATTGAATATATCGATCCCAATGCTTTTGGAGTAGTATATACAGGATACCCATTAAGGCAAGAATATCCCCCTCTCATAAATATAAAAACAAATAAACTTGTTATAAATGGCACATTACTTAAATGATCTGATGCTAGTGGAGATATTGCTGATGATAGCATCACAAGTATTGCAGGTGGAGTGTTTATAAATAACCAAGAGATTACTTCAGTATCATTCCCTAACGTTACAAGTGTTGGAGATCGAGCATTTGCAAATACATGAATGTTAAAATCAGCTTCACTCCCTAAAGCCACAAGTATTGGATGGTGGGCT
Organism: Mycoplasma paraquilae; assembly: GCF_048284415.1. NCBI lineage: Bacteria > Bacillati > Mycoplasmatota > Mollicutes > Mycoplasmatales > Mycoplasmataceae > Mycoplasma > Mycoplasma paraquilae. The sequence continues at coordinate 486 of NZ_JBLVZU010000008.1, read as the reverse complement.
TTCAAAGATGCACATGACCTAACAGCAATAGATATACCAAACTTAAAAGAAGTTGGATGACAAGCATTCGATGGTACAAGTTATCTGAAAAGTAAAATTGTGATTAATGGCAAACTAACTAGGTGAGATGGTGCTAGTGGTGATATTGCTGATGATAGTGTCACCAGCATTGCAGCTAATGTGTTTAAAAACAATCAAAATATTACCTCAGCATCATTCCCTAATGTTACAAGTATTGAAGATTCAGCTTTCGAAGGTGCAATAAATTTAGTATCAGTAGATATACCAAATTTAAAGCAAATAAGTCATAATGCTTTTGAAAACACCCCTAAACTAATGAGCAAAATAGCGGTAGATGGCAAACTGATAAAATGAGTTGGTGCTAGTGGTGATATTGCTGATGATAACATCACAAGTATTGCAGCTGATGCGTTTAAAAACAATCAAAATATTACCTCAGCATCATTCCCTAATGTTACAAGTATT
>NZ_JBLVZU010000007.1:0-40409 GCF_048284415.1 Mycoplasma paraquilae | reverse complement strand
CGAAGGAAAAGACGAAGGAAAAGACGAAGGAAAAGACGAAGGAAAAGACGAAGGAGAGAGCACTTCTAAGAAAGACAATGACCCTCAATCAGTAAATAAAGATACTGAGTCCGGTGAAGGAAACAAAACCCAGATTGCTTCAGAAGCTTCTCTTTTACAAGCAGCTAAAGAAGCGAACCTTTTTCATTTAAATACATCTAAATTTGATTCATTTTCAAGAATTGTAAATCCAGCAACATTAAATCCAACTAGCAGTTCATTTAATTATGGCACAGTCCCATTGGTTCATAAATCTGACAATGAGATAACTAAAGAAGATTTAAAAGATATGTTTAATTATATTGTTGCAAGTAACAATATTTATGAATATGATTTTGGTGATCGAAAGATTAATACTAATTTGCTAGCTTATGCTTATAGTGAATGATTTTATGAAAATTGAAAATACTTTCCATATTATTCAGTTTCAAATGTTAGCTTAAAATTTAAAATTAGTCAAGATAAGCAGTATGCATTAAAGATTTATCGTCCATTAATAGCTTTTGACTGACAGGGACAATCTACATACAAAGAAAGTTTCAATAATTTTATTAAAAATGGAATAGCACTTATTAAACCTGGTATGAAAGATTATGATAAAGCTTTTGTGCTTTGAAAATACACATCATCATATTTAAAATATGTACTGAAAGATGTTTTGATAAGTATTGAAAATGCTGTATTAACTCAATCAGGGGTATGTGCTAATTATGCTCATTTATATTCATTGCTCCTTAATATTGTTGGTGTAACAGCAATGCCAATTGTAACTGGGGAAGGATTTGTTGATCCTAGATATCATAATGAATCGCATGAAGTTGCTTATATCAAGTTACAAATGCCAGGTACAAGCCAACCTATGTGATATTTATCTGATGCTACCTGAGCAAAAGCATCTAGATTAATTTATCAAAAGACTCCAATTGCTTATTCGCCTCAAAATGATATTTCGTATCATGAATTTCTTTTACCAATAGGAAAAAGCTACAATGAACCCTTAAATCAAGCACAATTTAGTAATGGTGAATTCTTTTCACTGCCTTGGCCTGATTTATTTAATAAGAAAAATGATAATGTTAAATATGCTGTAGGACCATATGAATATCAGATAAATGAAGATAAACATGAAGTTTTATCTCCGGTATTCAAAAATGGATATATGTATAATTATATTTTACAACGTGCAGCAGGGGATATAATTGACAATCGTTCTGCTTATGAGTTTTATAATGGAAAATTTTATGCTTTACGTTCTGTAAAACGTAAAGATGGATTATATAAAATGCTTATTTCTCAAGATTTAAATTCTAATATCCCAAGTGAAGTTGATTTTTATAATGTTACCGATGATGCAACTGCAGTTGCTGAAATCCAAGCTTCAATGAATAATGCAACAATTGAACGAACTGATAATTTATTTGGTTCATATAAAGATAAATTTATCTTCGTGGCCAATAATTTTAAGTCTAAATATAGTACTACCCAAAAAGCCTTTTACTTAGTTGTAAACAATGATAATAAAAAGTTTATTAAAATTACAATTCCTAATATCAACAATTATTACATTACTAACTTTTATGCCAATGAAGAAGGAATATTCTACAGTTTAAACTTTTCAACTCAATATCATAAACTAGAAATGACTGATGAGCAAAAAGCTTTTTATCAAACCTCATTTAATCCAGAACAAATTAAACAAGATTTTATTAATTTTGCTAAATTACAACAAGTGGATATTAACTCATATGTTATTGGTGCTTTACCTGGACAAATTAGTATTTCAGATAAAATAGAATTTAATAATTTGATTGAATATTGCATTCAAAATATTGACAAGGTTGATTTAACTATTGCTAAAAATTTAATTATAAAATTAGCCAACCAATATAAAGAAAAAGCCAATAATATAAATAATCTTATGTGGAATAGTAAACAAAACACCGTTATTAATAAACCTAAGGATTCATTTGAACAATATGGCATAACAATGAGTCCAATTGTTTACCAAAATTTAGAGCAAATTGCACATGCTAAAAATTCTTTAGTTTATGTTTCGATTATGGGAAGTATGACTAAAGAAGGGCAATATAATGAATTAGCTAAAAATATCCCAATTGCAAATTTAAAAATTACAAAAGATATCATTAAAGATGGTGTTCAGTTTTTAAAATTTAGATATTACTATAATTTAAACGATTCAAACTATTTTGAAACTGAGCCTATATTCCTAAATTTTGCTGCACAACAATATGACGATTCACTTGCAATTTATTTCAATAATACTTACCAAACTTCAAATTATAGTAATAAGCTTGGTTGGGAAAAAAGCCCAGTAACATTACAATTAATAAACTATAAAAAAGATCCAAATTATGAGCTTTACTTTATATCCAAAAACAAGGAAATTAAAAAACTTTCAACAGATCAAAACGAATTAGTGTTAGGTACAATCAATCAAGATAATGCTGGTTTATATTTCTTTGTTAAAAAGCAAATAATTAATGATAAAGAATATAAACAATATTCCAATTTCTTTTATGCATTATCTTCTTCTGATATATATGATCCAGCAGCCAATGCTTTATTTATCGAATTGCTAAAGATTGCTAAAAACCTTTAAAATTAGTTCTATCTACTTTGCTAGATAGACTTTTTTATGCCAAAAGTCCTTAATTTATAGGCGAAAGAAATGTGGAACAATGTGGAACAGGAATTTATTTAAGGCTATTTAGCAAGTTTTAGCAAGGCAAAATTGCGCTTTAGCAAATGCCTTAAAAACTTATAAATAGAATATTTATAAAAAAATAAAAAAAATGTTTATGAGTTTAAAAAAGTATTAAAATACAAATATGCAATTCGTAAGAAAAATACTTAAAAATAGGAAATTTACACAACTATACGATATTTTCTTTACGGTAATTTTTTTATTAATTATTTTAGTTATGTTGTGTTTAATTCCTGTTAATTATGGATTATTTTTCGGATATGCATTAGGTGCTCTATTAATGTATGTCTTTTTTAAATTAAATTGAATAATTTCTTATTTTGTTTTAAGAAATAAGAAATTTAAATTGTATGCACTTTTTATTTTGAAAACAACATTATATTTTGCAATAGTTGCTTTAATCATTTATTTAATGATTACAATTAACTGTTCACATTTAGAACATCTAGAACCTAAAATAAACAAACCTTACACCTTATTACAAATGGTTGATCGTCCAATTAACTTATTTGCATTTTTAGGTGGTCTGCTCACAAGCTTTGTTGCAATCATTCTTGCACAGATTACAATAAGCTTGCAAAAATAAAAGGAAGGAGGCTTGTTATGAAAATGGACTTTATGGCTTGAAACCAGCCACAACTACTTTCTCTAGTGGTTACTGTTGTTGTTATTTTAATAATAAGCATAATTGTCTATGTAAAAGTTAGTCGTGTTAAAGAAGATCAAGCACCTAAGGGTGTTGCTCAGATTGCTGAAGCATATGTTTGCTTAATTGACAATACATTTGATGACACTACAGGTGGAGATAAGATTCAAAAATCACGCTTATACATTTTTACATTGGCTACATTTATTCTTGTTGGTAACCTAACAGCTATGATTGGTCTTGAACCGATAGTAACATCATACTCAATTCCATTTACTTTAGCTTTAATGAGCTGACTTGGAATTTTTATAGTTGGTGCTATATATCAAAAAGTAAGATACTTAAAGAGTTTTATAAATCCATTAGATTTACCAGGAAAAGTTTCGCCTCTTATTTCCTTAAGTTTCCGTATTTATGGGAATGTTATAGGTGGAACTACAGTTATTTTCTTAGTTTACTCACTATTTGGATATTTCTGAACCTTAATTCCTGGGATAGGAGCTGGCAACCATGAGTGATACTTTTTAGCTTTACTTGTATCACCTGCATTACACTTCTATTTCGACTTGTTTGGTTCAACCTTACAAGCATATATCTTTACACTACTAACTGCAGTTTACTGAGTTGTAGAAGCTTCTGGAGAAGAAGGAAGCAAGAAAGATAAAAAGGCTAAAGAAACATTAAGTGAAAAAGCTGAGGAATGAACTTCTCTACAAGCTATATACTAAAATAAAAGGAGAATAACATGATTGAAACAGTTACAAAATTATTAGATACAGCTACTCAAAGCACTCAAACTGAACCAGTTAAAGAAGCTGTTACTTCAGGTAGTGCATTAACAACTGGACTAGCTGCACTTGGAGCTGGACTTGCTGCAATTGGTGTTCTTGGAACAGGAATTGGACAAGGTTACGCTGCTGGTAAAGCTGCAGAAGCTGTTGGTAGAAATCCAGAAGCTGAATCTAAAATTCGTCTTATGTTAATTATCGGTGCTGGGATTGCTGAAACTGCTGCTATTTATGCTTTCATCGTTGCTTTATTATTACTATTCTTAAAATAGTAAGTAGACTACAATGATTAATACTATTACAAATGTTGTATCAGTTGCTGCTAGAAACTATTCACAAATAGATACACCACACGCAGCAAAAGATGGGATTACTGAAAAATTCGCAAATTTAATTCCAAGTGTCCCAATGATGATTGCAACAATACTTGCCTTTGCTATTGTTTTCGCTATTTTAACTTGATTATTATATAAACCAGTTAAGAAAATGATGAAAAGAAGAGCTGACTTTATTCAAGGTAACATTGATGATTCTATCAAAGAAAAAGAATTAAGTCAAAAAGCTAAACTTGAAGCTAACAACAAACTTCAAGAAGCACATAAGCAAGCTGATATTATAATAACTAAAGCAAAAATAAAAGCTAGCGAAGTATCACATTCATATACTGAAAAAGCTAAGGCAGAATCAAAACGTTTACTTGAAGAAACATCTCAAGATATCGCTTCACAAAAACGCGAATTTGATTCAAATGCCAAAAAATACATTGTGACAGTTGCCACAGACTTAGCAGAAAAGATTCTAAAGAGAGAAATTACTCCCGAAACGCAAACCGAAATTATTGATAAGTTTTTAAATTCTAATAAATCCCCTGAGGAACTTTAATTAGATGTATGTAAAAAGAAATGTCTCAGCTTATGCTGTGGCCATATACGATTTAGTTAAAGAACAAGATAAATTTAAGGAAATTCAACCTCAATTTGAAGCTGTTAAAGAAGTCTTTGTAACAAATCCAAAATTTGCTGCATATTTAGGAAATGACTTAATTGCTGAAGAAGAAAGATTTAAGACTATTGATTTAGCCTTTAAAGATTTTGATGTTATTATTCGCAATACTTTAAAAGTTATTGTTCAAAGAAGAATGACTTCTTACATTATTAAAATTATTGTTGAATACTTAAAATTATCAAATAACGAATTAAAAATTCGGTTCGCTATCGTCCGTTCTGCTTTTCCACTTTCAGAAGCACAACTTGATGCAATTAGACAAAAAGTTCAAAGTGTAACGCGGAGAACAGTTGTACTAAAAAATGAAGTTGATCCTAACTTGATTAGTGGAATCCAAATCATTTCAAAAACAGAAGTTTTAGAAATGAACTTATTACATGATTTAACAAAAATCAAGAATGAAATTATCAAAAAAGAAAATGAAAAGGAGGTGTAATAAATGGCTATTAGATTAGATGACATATCTGCAATTATCAAAGATCGTATCGAAAACATGGGTAAAACTGCAGATAGATCAGAAATTGGTCAAGTTATCTCAATTGGTGATGGTATCGCTGTTGTTTCAGGACTTAACAAAGTTCGTAATAGTGAAATCGTTGAATTCCAAAATGGTGTTTACGGTTTAGCTCTTAACCTTGAAGAAGAAACAGTTGGGGTTGCACTATTTGGTAACGCTAACTCAGTATCTGAAGGTTATACAGTAAAAAGAACTGGAAAAGTTATTTCTGTTAACGTTGGTGATGCATTACTTGGACGTGTGGTTAACGCACTTGGACAACCAATTGATGGTAAAGGTCCAATTGCTAATACAGTAACTAGTGAAATCTTTAAAGTTGCACCTGGTGTTATGACTCGTGAAGAAGTTAACCAACCTCTTGAAACAGGTATCATTGCAATTGATACTATGATTCCAATTGGTAAGGGACAACGTGAATTAATCATCGGTGATAGACAAACTGGTAAAACTGCAATTGCAATTGACACAATTATTAATCAAAAAGATAAAAATGTTAAATGTGTTTATGTTGCGGTTGGACAAAAGAATTCAACAGTTGCTCAAATTGTAAACAAATTAAATGAGTTCGGTGCTTTAGAATATACAACTATTGTTGTAGCTGGAGCTAGTGAACTTGCACCTCAACAATATATTGCTCCATATACAGGAGTAACTATTGCTGAATATTGAATGTCTCGTGGAGAAGACGTTTTAATAGTGTATGATGACTTATCAAAACATGCTATTGCATATAGAACACTTTCACTACTTCTTCGTCGTCCACCTGGACGTGAAGCTTACCCTGGAGACGTTTTCTACCTACACTCTCAATTACTTGAACGTGCAGCTAGATTAAACAAAGCTAACGGTGGTGGTTCAATTACTGCCCTTCCAATTATTGAAACACAACAAGGTGATATTTCTGCTTATATCCCTACAAACGTTATTTCTATTACAGATGGTCAAATTTTTACTAAGGAAGCATTATTTAACTCAGGTCAAAGACCTGCTGTAGATATTGGTTTCTCAGTTTCTCGTGTTGGATCAGCTGTTCAAATTAAAGCTATGAAGCAAGTTGTTGGTTCATTAAAACTTGAGCTTGCACAATACAATGAAATGCAAGCTTTTGCTCAATTTGGTTCAGATTTAGATGATTCAACTAAGACCATTCTAGAACACGGGGCAAAAGTTTATGAATTATTAAAACAAGAACAATACTTCGCTATTTCTCAACCTGCACAAGCTATCATTTTAGTTGGGGTTAAAGAAAGAATTATTAACCCACTTCCTGCTGAATACATCCACGATTACCGTGACAATGTACTTGCTTACTTAAGAAATGATTCAGAAGGAATTAAGCTATATGCTGATATTGTAAATACAGGAAAAATTAGTGAAGAAAACTACAAACTTATTGAACAAGCATTAATTAAGATAGTTAAAGATATTATTGTAGGTATCCCTAACTACGATCCAAAAATGTACAAAGCATTTCCAAGTAAATATCTAGTTGAAGAAACTAAAGAAGTTAAATAATGGCTAACTTAAATAGTTTAAAAAATAGAATTTCAGTTGTTACAAATACACGTAAAATAACAAATGCTATGCAACTTGTTTCGACTGCTAAATTAAGAAGAATTAGAAATGAATTTGCTAGTGTTGATGCTTACTTAAATTCATTAAAAGACACTTTTGATGAATTAATCTCACATGTTGAACCTAGAGACTTCTTTAACATTTTCCCAGAAAATAAAGAAGTAAAATCTGACTTACATATTGTTATGACTTCTGACCTAGGTCTTTGTGGTTCTTATAACCACAACATTATTAAGTTACTTAAAACTAAAATTAAACCTGAAGACAAAATTATTGTAATTGGTTTAAAAGGTTACTCAATGATTCAATCTATGGGAGCAGGTGAACAAATCGTGCTAAAATACACCGAAATTGGTGAATCAGTATCTTATGAAATTGGGACATTGATTGCTAAGAAAGCATTAGATTTATATCGCAATAAGAAAATTGCTAATGTTTTCTTCTACTACACAGAATTTATTAACAACATATTACAAGAAGCTGTAGTTTTAAAGCTTTTCCCATTTGATATTCCTGATAAAAAGGAAACTAAAACTCAACAAGCTAATGCTACTATAGAATTCGAACCAAACTCAGAAGTGGTACTTAAAAACTCAATTCCACTTTACCTAGCAAGTATGGTATTTGGACTTGGAACAAGTTCAAAAATTTCTGAAATGGCTTCACGTAGAAATGCTATGGAAAATGCTACAAAGAACGCTGACGATTTAATCAAAGACCTAAGATTACAATACAACCGTAAGCGTCAAAGTAATATTACTCAAGAAATTAATGAGATCGTAGCTGGTGCAGATGCTACATAATAAAAAGGAGGATAATTATGGTTAAAAACGAAGGTACAATAGTACAAATTCTAGGACCTGTTGTCGATGTTAGATTCGATGAAGGTAAATTACCTCACTTACTTAATGCTTTAACTTTAGAATACGAAGGACAAAAATTCACATTTGAAGTTGCACAACACATTGGGGACGATACTGCCAGAACTATTTCAATGGTATCAACTAATGGGCTTCAAAGAGGAATGAAAGTAGTTGATACAGGTGCTCCAATTGAAGTACCTGTTGGAAATGAAGTGCTTGGAAGAATGTTTGATGTGCTTGGAGATCCGATTGATAATATGGAGTTTCCAAAAAATGTTGAAAAAGCTCCAATTCATGCTCCTTCTCCATCATATGAAGAACAAAAAACATCTTCTGAAATCTTAGAAACCGGAATTAAAGTTATTGACCTTTTAATCCCATATGCTAAGGGAGGAAAGATTGGTTTATTTGGTGGAGCTGGAGTTGGTAAAACAGTTCTTGTTCAAGAATTGATTAATAACATTGCTACAGAACACAATGGTCTTTCTGTTTTCGCTGGAGTTGGTGAAAGAACTCGTGAAGGAAATGACCTTTACCACGAAATGAAAGCAGCCGGAGTTCTTGACAAGACAGCTTTAGTCTTTGGTCAAATGAACGAACCACCTGGGGCACGTATGCGGGTAGCTCTTACAGGGCTAACAATGGCTGAATATTTCAGAGACAAACAAAACCAAGATGTGCTTTTATTCATTGACAACATCTTTAGATTTACCCAAGCTGGATCAGAAGTTTCTGCTTTACTTGGACGTATGCCTTCAGCTGTTGGTTACCAACCAACACTTGCAACTGAAATGGGTGCACTTCAAGAAAGAATTACTTCTACACGTAGAGGATCAATTACATCTGTACAAGCTGTTTATGTGCCAGCAGATGACTTAACTGACCCAGCTCCTGCCACAACATTCACTCACTTGGATGCTAAAACAGTTCTTGATCGTAGTATTGCAGCGCTTGGTATTTACCCAGCTATTGACCCACTTAACTCTTCATCTAGATTACTAGATCCATTAATTGTTGGCCAAGAACACTACAATGTAGCACAAGAAGTTGTTGCTATTTTACAAAGATTCAAGGAACTGCAAGATATTATTGCCATCCTTGGTATGGGTGAATTATCTGAAGAAGATAAGAAAATCGTTGCAAGAGCCAGAAGAATCAGAAACTTCTTATCACAACCATTTACAGTTGCTGAAAAATTCTCAGGTATCAAGGGTCAATATGTGCCTTTAACTGAAACAATTAGAAGTTTTAAAGTTATTCTTTCAGGTGAATTGGATGATTATCCAGAAGATATCTTCAGATATGCAGGAAGCATTAATGATGTTATTGAACGTTACAACAAGCTACATAAAGAAACTAAGCTTGAAGCAGCAGAAGCAAACGAAGTAGAAGATCAAGAAATCCAAGCTGACGCCGTAAATAGCGAAGCTAATGGACTATAATGAGCGATAATAACGTACATTTAATCATTACAGTGCCAAGTGGAATTTTCTACGAAGGCAATGTAAATATTGTAACTTTGAAGACTGCTTCAGGTTACATTGGTCTTCAAGCTGGACGTACCCCACTCTTTTCAAACATTGAAATAGGTAACTTGACCATTGGATGAGACAATCATCCAGATACCATTAAATGTTATATTGGTGGTGGATTAGTTTATGCTGATGCTCATAAAATCAATATCATAACTGATGATATTATAAATGTTAAAAATATTGATGTTCAAAGAGCTCTTAAAGATAGAGATAACTTACTTCGTCAACTCGAAGAAGCCTCACACAATGATTCTATTGATAAGCTTAAACTTGAAACCAAGTTGAAAAAAGCTCTTCTCAAAATTGATGCATACAATAATTTCAATAAATAATAATGGTAGCCTTTGGGCTACTTTTATTATGCAATTAAGTCAAAATAAAACTAAGCCCGAAGGCTTAGTGTTATTTTAAAGTTTTTCCAAATGGAATTAAGTATCCACGTTTTAATGATTCAAAGTATGATTGTTGAATAGTTACTTTAGGATTACTATATTTATCCATAGCGCTTTTATCATTGAATCATCATACATATACTAATAATTGATCTGATCAATAATTACTTAGTGATGTACTTGATGAAGTGTTTCCAAATATAAATTCTCTGTTATATGAAGTGCTATTTTTGATAGCACCCATTGCTACACGCTTATCAGATGGGATTGTTTCAAATCCAGGGATTTCATTTTTCATCGCGATATAAGCATCGCCCATTCCACCTCTGTAAAAACTTTCAATTGAAATTCCTGATCAGTTTCAAAATACTCCACCAATATTACCTTTTTCTTTTACTAGTAATAATAGCATAGCTGTTAGACGATACATAGCTTTATATCCGTCGGATTTAATATATTGTACACCAGTTACATCCACATTGCCAGACATAACTTGTGACATTTGATATTTGAATAATGGGTAGTATAAGGCTTTTATTAAAGCTTTAAATTTAGCGGGCACACTAAAGATACTTACATCTACTTTAAATCCAAATTTCAATTGGTTTTGTAATCCTTCATCGCTACGTCCTTCTGTAGCACGGTCCAATTCACTGGCATTTTCGCTAGCGTTAGTGCTATTTGTAATGTTTAAGATTCCTTTGAGTACTTTGTAAATACCAGTATTATTTTCTAATGAACTTGCATCAAATAAACGATTAATTAACTTAGCATAATTTTCAGGACCAATGTTTTCTAATAATTTAGCTAAAAAGTCGTTTTTATCTAAAATCTTAGATAAGGAAATATTATTTCCATCTTCAGTGGTAATAACACTAAGGGCACCTTTTATAACTGCATTAGTTAAATCCTTCATCCGGTTAGGACTTTTTTCGAATTTAGTTTGTTTAATGAATTTATAAATACCATTTACAGCTTCATCGAGTTCTTTAGAATCAACAATAGTTTTAAATAAGCCATTAGCAACATTTTTAATTAATTCATAATCATCATGTGAATTAAGGTTAATTTGTAATGCATTAGCTAAAACATTTTGCAGGATAACGGTTACACCTTTTGAAATTATATTATCTCTATTAGATAAAATAGCTTTAAATCATTCTTTGATATTATTCTTAATTTCATCTGACTTAGGTGAGTTAAATAATTCGCTAAGCATTGAAGAATATGAGTTGTGTTCGTTATTTGTATATACATCAACTCTATCAAAGATATCTTTTAATAAGACAATTAGTAAGTTAGCTAGTGCAGGTTGTGCTACAGCTTCTACTAACATATTATTAATAGAACTTGTAATGCTTTCACGAGCTTGTGAACTTAATTCAGCTTGTTTTTCTTTTGACATTAAGGCATCTAGTAATATGTTTCCAACATTAAAGGTATGGATAAGTTCTTCAATTTTACCTTTCTTGCCATTTGCTGAACTGGTAAGTAGTTTAGTAATTAATTCTTGAGTAATCTTAACAATATCATCCTTATTATTAGCAATTAAACTTGCTTTAAGGAATTTTTTACCTGTCTTAAATTCTGTAAATTCAAGTCCATTAAAGATTACAAGTCCAACTTTTGAAATAAAGTCGTTAAATCCATTAGATGACTTAATTGTATTAATAATTGAAGCCATCATTGATTTAAACATATCTGTTTCTTCAAATAAGGTTCCTAAATTATCAACAAATAAGTTAACCATTTTATCAAGACGTTGTTTACCTTCTGTATCTGTGCTATAGTCTAATCCAGCAAAAGCAAGAGCTTTATTCACTAGTAAATGAGCAATATTTCTTGCATATTGGTTATCATTTAGGACTGATTTTAGTAAGTCAATAATTGCATTTGAAGTGGTTTCTTCATTTTCCTTAACTTTTAAGTATTTTTGGAGTCCATTAAATCAATCTGTAATTCCATCAATTTGATCTGGGTTTTCTAAATATCATTTTGAAATATTTTCAACTAAGCCAGGAATCCGATCATTATTCATTAATTGATCAATAAAGAATCTGAAGTTTAATCCTATAGTATCAAATTCTTCATCACTAATGCTTAATGTTTGTTTAATTTTTACAATTGTAGGACTATCTTTTGGAATACCATTTCAAACAATAGTTCCAATCGAAATATTTGATGTACCAAACTTTGTAACATTCTTAAAGAATGTGTAAACATCTTGCTGTAATTTCTTTTCATTAATTGCTGTAGCATTTACTTTAAGTGATTGAAGTACCTTAGCTTGGAAGTTTGAATTATTGTAAATAGTTTTTACTAAAGTTAAAAGTTTATTAGTAAAGTCACTAGTTGAAATGTTTAAACCTTTATCCTTGACTAATTCAATTAAACTATCTAATAGTTGAGGAATTAAATCTAAGTTAGCATCAAATTCACTAAGGTTATTGATTAAAACACCTAATAATGGTTCAGGGTCTGTAATCCCATCAAACAATTGAGCAAATTCCAATGAAGTGATTTGAGGAATTGGGATTGATTCAGTGCCTTTATTTTGGCTAATTAGTGGTAACTTACCACTAAATGCACTAACATCTAGGATTGTAAGTATTTTGTGTAATACTTTAGAAAGAACTTTAACAAAGTTTTCGCTCTTATTAATTTGGTAAACTCATTTTCTGATTGCTTCTACAGCTGCTTGCTTAAATTTAGGATCAGAAACAAGAGCTTGAATTAATTGAGAATATGCTTGGTCATCGGCTTCTGTGCTTTGATCACTATCTTGATAATTTGCTGGTAATTTAATTTGAGCAAATTTTGCTCAGTTTTGTTCTGATAGCACATCTTCTAGTACTACATGCAAGAATTCTTTAGCTTGTGGTAGGTTTAATACTTCTTTGATTAATTCAATAATTTCGCCTGATTTAGCATCAGCATCATCTGCTTTATTGGCAAGATTATATTTTAAATCAAATTGATCTAAATATTTGTTTAAACCTGAAACAGTAATGATTTGATAAATTACATCATCTCTTTTAGAAATATCATCATAAATAATGTCAACTAATTTAATGATTGCATCTTTATTCTTTGGTAAGTTATTTGCTTGTTCAAAGAAAGCTTGAACAAATTTATATTTCTTAAAGTTAAAGACCTTTAATAATTGACTAGATAAGTCTTTAATTGCTAGATTTATTCTTTCTTTTCAAGGCTTGTTTTCATTGTTGGCAAATTGTGTTGCTGTATTGATTAAAATATCTAAAACAGCATCCATTGATTTAGTGCTTTCAAGTCACTTAATTGTGTCAGATAATAAGTCTTGAGTTAGCTTATCACGATTTACTGTGCCTAAGTCTATATGGAATATTTTAGCAGCTGCATTAGTTGCGTCAACTACTACTTGTACAAATTGGTTTGAAGCTAATACACGATTTAAAATTGATTTTAAGCTTGCTTTAGCTTGAGTTTGGAATTGAGAATCTTTTAATACTGAAATAAATTTATTAGGATCTAATTTCAGTTCATTTCCATCTTTAAGGAAGTTAGAATTCTTAATTAAATTAAAGTAAGCTGACAATAAAGTGAAAATATCTTCATTATGACTGATTGAAATTTGTCCATCTTGTGATTTCACTTCACCAAGAATAAAGTTAATTAAGTCAGCAAAGTGTTGTTTGTTTACGTAGTCAAAAAGTTTACTATTTGCTGAAGTAATTTGTGTACTTACAATATTTTGTAACTTACCTGATTTAATTAAGGCAAATGTTACATCTTGAATAATTTCAATATAGCTCGTGTAGTGAGGTTTAATAAAGTCAAGGTTAAGAATCTTGTTTACAAAAGCTAAAGGATCCTTTTTAACTTTTTCATCAATTAAATGGGTAATTTGTTGAGGTATTAAAGCAAATTTTGCAATGACTTGGGCTGAATCTTCTTCTTGACCAGCAGTTTTTAATCCTTCAAATACAATGCTGATTGTTTCATTGATTAATTCAACTTTGTCTAATAATGGTTTAAGGTTTTGACTTAAAGCTTGAATGGTTGCGAGTTTTTCTTCAGAGTAAGAGTCAGTATCAACTCCAATTGCTTTTAGGCCTTTAATTATTGCACTTTGAGCAATATGTTGAACACTTTGATTGCTTAATAAATCATTAATAAAGTTGCTTATATCACTTCTTAATGCATCTAAGTCAACTAAAGTAACTACTTTCTTAATGATATCAGCATATGAAACAACTGAACTAAATTGTTCCATGTGCTCTATGAGATTGTTAATACCTTTTGTTATTATGCCTTGGAAGTTTGAATTTGTTAAAACAAAGACAAAGAGTTTTTCAAAGTCTTGCTTATCTACAAAAGCATAAATTTTTTCTAGTGTAGCTTGAGGAATAAGTTTAAGGATTGAATGTGTTAATTCAATAGCTTTTTTAGGCCCTTTATTCCCATAAAGTGCAATTGTCTCAGGATCGCTCAATTGGAATTCTTGACTTAAATCACCAAAAATATTTTGGAGTATACGTAAGATTTCAGGTTTATTTTCACTAAATAGTTTTGAACCTGAAATGCTTGCAAAAGTTTTGACAATTTTGCGTTCAAATTCATGGTTAGCATCATTAGTAATTTTATCCTTAAATAATGAGCTTAAAGCTGCCCCAAGGTTTAATTTGCTTAAGTCAGCACCATGTAATTTCATATAACTTATTACAGTTTCAAAAAGCAAGTCAGAAATGCCAAAGTTAGTGTCAACTATATTGTATAAGTTCAAGATGTTACTGATTAAAGTATCTAATCTGTTAGGTTCAATATCTTTAAAGATAAAGGCAACATTATCATTTTTAACTGCTTGAGTAATAATGTCTTTTAAAACATCTAGCACACCAAATTGATTAATTGCTTGAGAAATGATTTCTAACACTTGAGGCTTAATTTTAGCAATAAAAGTATTGTTACTTGCCAAAATTTTAACTAAATCGTTATAGTTATTAGCAGCGCTTAAAGCCAATTCTGAATTAGCTGTGTTTTTGACATTAGAAACAATAGTTTTAATTGTTTCATGCAAGATAGCTTTAAATTGCTTAGAAACAGCTAGTTTATTAAATAATTCATTAATTTTATCTTGGTTTGTAATATGTAGTTTTGTAGCAATTTGTTCTATTGGTAAAAACGCAACAAGTTTGCTTGCGAAAGTATCATATAAGTTATTAGCAGTCTCACTAGCAAAGACACGATCAATAAAGACATTTAGCTTATCACTGTAGGTTCAGATGTCTGAATTTAGGAGCACTTTTACAAAGTTAAAGTCGCTTAAATCAACTATTGAACTCAATTTAGGAGCAATATTAGTTACTAAGTCAATTCAAGAGTTACTGTTTGGTAATTGTTCTTTAGCTAGAGCAAATAATTTTGTTAATAAACTTGGATCTTGCTCAAGTAAAGCCACTAATGTTTTTCTAACTTCACTATAAAATTCACGTGGGAATGTGTTTTCTTTTGTAAAGACATTTTTACTAATTAGGAACTTGTTGATGAGATTTTCAAGTAAATCAGTAATAGTTTCACTATTTAAAATAAGCTTAATAAATTTAGAAAGCTCAAGCGAATGAGTAAATAAATTAGACTGTTGAACAAGTTTGTAGGTACCTGCCATTGGGTTTACTACTAACTCTCCTAAATCTTTAGCACTTAATCCAGCTTCAATAGCATCAAGTAATATCACTAAAGTATTATTATCAGCAAGTAATTTAGCCACTAAAGCCTGTAAGTGTTGAATTGTTGTATAAGGGGCAATTTTGGCTTCATTAGCTTGAAGTTGCTTATTAATAAGTTCAAGAAGTTCAGGTGAATTGATGTATTTGGTTACTAAAATTTTAGTTACTAATTTTAGATATTCATTATTTTGAGCAACAATTGGAGAAGATAAAATTTTGTTAATAAATGTGCTTGGGTCTTTTTTAAATTCTGCTGAAACAACATTTAATAGCTTTGGAGCAATTGTTTTTAGTTCACTTGTAATATCTGATGCACTTTTAGCTTGTTCTAAACTGTTAAATAGTGTATCTATAATGTTGTCATATAAATTTAACCCTTTAATTAAAGGTAAGAAGTTATTTACAACAGAAGTAATAAATTCTTTAGTTAAATTACTATTTTCTTTAAGTCCTTGAGCATAGATGTGTTCAAGTTTATTTTGAGCTACATTATCAAGTATATTTATTAAAGCTGTTTTTACTTGAGCATCTGCAAAGAAAGCATCAATAAAGTTAGTTACGTCAGTATTAATTGACTTAAAGTCAACTGCAATAAATGTTGTTTTGAGTAAATCGTTAAAGCTATTGATATTTTCGAATGAACCATAAGCAGTTAGCACATTTGATAATTGTTTAGTAAAGATAGTTTTGATATTTTGACTACTAAAAATAAATTTCACTATTGTAGTAATGTCAGCATGAGTGGCATATTTATCCACTTGAGCTTGAATATTTTGAGGTAAAAGATTATAGATTTGATTAATGAAATTATCGTCACTTGCAAATTTATTATAAATATTCGTGATAATTTGTTTTAGATAGCTAGCATGTTGCTTGAGTAAAATATCTCCAAATAAATGTAATAGTTTAATAACATTAGGCTCTAAGTTTGTTCCTGTAAATAATGCAGCAAATTCTTTAGCAATATATTTACCTAATTCAGGGTATCCTGTTACATTTCCATCATTAGCAAATTTTTCAAGTCCGCTAAATAAAATTTGAACAATATTAAGTTTATCTTGTGATTTAATTAATAAGTCATATGCTGAACTTAATAATGCTTTCAGTTGGGTATTTTGGTCATCATTTTGATGAGCAAAAATTCAGGCTGTGTTTTCATTTGTGCTTAAAACTTTAGCAGCAATCGAAATAAAAGCATTCTTTGCAATTGCAAATTCAGGAACTTGATCATATTTAGCAAATATTCTTATTGCTATGTCTTTTATTTGAGTAATAAATGTTGCATCTTTTAAGAAAATCAATCCTAATTCTTGGAAGTTAGTTGCATTTTTCAATGCTTCTTGGTTGTTAATTACACTAGTAGTAATCGCATTAGCTAGCTTGTTAAGAGAGTTAGATTTTAAAACTCTTATTATAAACTTAGTAATATCACTGGCTGTAATATTATATTGAGTTAAACTTTCTGGTAGAGAAATCTTTGCTAGTAAGTTAGTTAATAAATTAGGTTGATCACTTTGTGCAAGTTTTTGAGCCTGAGCAAAAAGAGAATTTAATAAGTCTCCATAGGTTTCCAGTTCAGTTTTATCAAGAGGAACTACTAGCAACCCTTTGAATAAGTTAAATGTACTAATTTCAATCTTATCTTTAATTAAACTAGGTAAAGTTTTGACAAAAACATTTACATCACTGGTTTGGATAGCTGATTGCAAGATTGAATTAATCAATACAACTATCTTATCTTTATTTCAAATACTATCAAGAGCATTTGAAATAAGTTTTTGAATAACCCCATCATATTTAGCTTCAAGCGTAATGTTGTTGCTTTGTGCTAAATATTTCACAAGTTTAAAGATTGTCTTAGGTGCTTTAAGGTTAAGTACAAGTTGTGGAAGAATAGGTTGAATTTCATTTTTAATCAATTCTTTAAATGTAGCATCACTAAATAATTTAACTAGTAGCTCATTAGGGTTTTTAGCTAGTTGAATATAGTCAATGTGGTCGATTGCATAATTAGCTAATGCTGGAATAAATGAGTTAACTTTCACAAGTTTAAAAATTTGATCTAGTAAAGCATTAATTTCACCTTTATCAACATATGTATCGATAGCAGCTTTATCAATTGCGTTTTGAGCTAATGAATGAATTTGATCTACTAATTTATTATTTTCATTTAGCGAAGTAAATATGTAACTAATTAGTTTCTTGATAAATTCCTTGTTTTGTGTGAATGTTTTACTTTTGACTAATTTATCAATCACAACTCAAGGATCACTTAAAGCAGTTTGTTTAAGTGAAGCCAATAATGACTGTGGCAACGCCTTCAGTTCATTGTATGGAGTGGCTGAGTTTTTAATCTTATCTAAGCATTCAAATAAAGCATCAACTAATGGATCAATGATTTGAGGATCATTTATAAAACTAAATGCTTCACTCTTAAAGTCTTTTAAAAAGTTTGAAATTTCATCATCGCTAAGGTTAGCTACTGGTTTAATCTTTTCAAATGATTTACGTAAAAGAGTGATAATTGTATCTTGAATTGAATTTTGAGTTAACAGTTCTTTATTAAGGGCTTTTAGATGAGTTTTTAATCCAGCTAAATCTTGAGTTTTTAAAACATTAGCTATTAATGTTCCAAGATCATTACTATCTTTTAAAGTGTTAAATTTATCAATTAAATTATCAAGCACACTAATTAAAATAGCATTTGAATGTTCATTAGTGATTAAAACATTAAATAATGTATTGAATCCATCTTGAGCAATAAAGCTTTTTGCACTAGCTGGTAGCATTGAATATATAGCATTACCAAGCTTGAGGTTTGGAGTTTGTTCAATTATATTATGTAACAATTGTTTAATGAAAGCTTTGTTAGACTCAATAAGATTTGAATTTACTAAAACATCAATTGCTTTGTATGGAGAAATAGTTATTTGAACATCTTCTTTTCCAAGTAAATTGTTTAATGCATTTGTAAATGCTTTATTTAAAGCAATATCAAGTTTATTAAATTCAGTGTTTTTTAATTCGATTAAGAATTGAGTTATGAAATTAGTAATAAACTGATCAGTTTTATCTCCTTTAAATTGAGTAAGGTTGTCAAGTAAACTTGAAACAAAGGCATTAGACTGTTCTTGGCTAAGATCATTATTTACGTGGTATTGATTAATTAATTTTCATACAATATCTTGTAAAGTGGTCTTAATTGTTGGATTATTTAAAATATTTCAAGCAAAAGTTGAAAGTGAGCTAGCAACTTGTTTAATATTTGCTTCATCACTTAAGAAAGCTTTAATTAATTCAGGGTAGTTATTAACAGTTTGGAATTGATCTGAATTAGAAATAAAAGTTTTTATTAAAGCATTAATAATTTGATTTAGTTGTGAAGATGAAATAATAGTTTTAATTAAACTTTCAACATCACTAGTAGCAATTTGAGCCTTATCTAAGCTTGGCTTAATTCCTTTAACAATAGTTTGGGCAATAAAGTCTTGATTCTTTTTAAATAAATTATCAATCACAGTGGTTAGAGCATCCCCTAATCCTGCTTTGTTGTGATTAATAAAGTTACTTTTAGCTAAAGCTTTAATAAGTCTAAATAAATTATCATCTGTTAGTGCACTTTTGACAAAAATGTTAGGGATATCGCTTAATTTTAAAACCCCAGCTTTATTACGCTTGGTTAATTCAGCCTGAAAATCTCCCATAATCTTTTGTAAAATCTTTTCATCAATAATTTCTTGAACAATTGATTCAAAACCATTTTTACCATTATTTTCACTATCTAAAATTAATTCAGCTAATTTTCCTTCAGGATCTAGTTGCTTGTAGAATGCACTTGAAGTGAGTGCTAAAATAGTTTCAACAGTAATATTTTTAAATGTTTGAGACATTCTAAGCAGTCTTTCTCCATAGTTATATGGAGAACGAGTTTTGTTAATTTTATCTAAAAATGGAGTACTTTTTTCTAAATAAGCCTGTGTGTTATTACCAATTACTTCAACTGGGCTTTGTTCAACTGCAATTTCATATTTTAATGTTAAAGCATCGCTCTCAATAAAGGCTTTATTAAGGTCAAAATTAGGGTCGTAATTTGCAATATTAACACTTGGGTTTGTCATTTTAAGATACATGTCAAGTGCTAATTTTTTATATCCATTTGTATTAGGGTGAATGTCAAAATAAACATCTGACAAGTCAGCTGAATGTGAACTTCAATATTTTGAATTATAAGCATTAACAATACTTACACGATTTTTATTTCCGAATTCTTGATTTAATAGTTCATCAACTTGTTTAAATGGCAAGTTAATTTGATCAAGTAACACAACTACAGGATCGATAGGAAGATTAGTTTTAATTAAACTTTGAATGAAATCATCTAGAGACTTCTTAAGACCTGACATAGGCATTGGGTAAGTTACTATGTTAATATTAGCATGTGGTGCTAATTCACTAACACGATTAATTAAAATTTTCACACGAGTTGCAACTTCAGGGATAGTTGTTTTAATTGCATCATTAACAAATTTATAAATTAACAAGTAATCAGGATTTGGCTTCTTTAACTCATTGATAATTTTCATTGGATTAGCTTGAGTTAAATGTTTAGTAAGTAAGTAGAAGAAGTCATTAGCACCAATGCTTAAGGTTACTAAGTTTGCATCTTTTAAAGCTGTGATGGTTTCTTGAGCCACTTCTTTAGCGTAGCCAGCTTTGAAATTTCCAAAGCCTCTTCTACCTGCGAATGTTTGATCTAATTTTTCTCAAGTTGGATTATCGCTGTATGGGTTTTGATAGTTAGCTCCAAGCATCATAATTCAATCAATTGCTCTAGCTCCTGAAGCAGCATAGTTTCCAAAGCTTTCGACACGGTTATTTTGATTTAAAAGTTGTGCTAAAAAGGCAGGGTATGAAGCTCCTTCTATTTGGCCATTAACCATTTCACCTGGATAATCTTGTAATAGACCACCATCAAATCCAGCAGTGATAGAATCACCTAAAGCAACAAGCTTGATTTTTTGATCAGCCTGAATAAATGCTGGAGAGACACCTCTTAATTGTGTAGCGGGTATTTCAGTCTTAGGTGCTGGGATTGGTTCGGGTTTAACTTCTGGAAGTGGATTTTTACCAGGGTCAATAGGCTTAATTGCTGGCCCGCCTGGGTTATTACCATATTTTCCACCAACAGGATCATCAGCATCAATGCTACGAGATGAACCTGGCGCCTTACATGCAACAGTTAAGGCACTAGCTCCGATAAAAGCAATTAGGCTTGCTGTTGATGTTACTAATTTATTTTTCTTCATAATTTCCCCTTTACATAGGTATTTATTTATTTATAAATAAATAGTATCATAAAAATACAATTTTATATTACTGCGGCATGGAAATGGTTTTATATACTAAGACTGCTGAATTTAAGGGATAAAAGAAAATAGAAAATAAAAAGCGCTAATACTTTTTTGGGTATTAGCGCACTAAAATCTAATATTTTTTTATTTAAATGGATCTATATCATTTATGATGCAATAGAATATTTTGGCTCAATAACAAAGAGAAATTAACTCACCTAAGGCTTCTTCACTATTGTTTTCGATCACAATTTCAATAGTATTAACATCATCATTAAAACTAGTTAAATAGTTTAAAAATACATCATAAGATTTCTCATTAAATTGGTTAATTGTATAACTCTTGAGTTGATCGATTAAGTCATCATTTTCGATGTTTGATGATAATTGATAATCAAAAAATCTTTGTTTTAATGTTCAAAATAAAATAAATTTATTACGTAGCCCAGATAATATATCTTCAGCTTGTCATGGTATATCATTAGGGAATAATACAGCTTGATTTAAGATATTTTCTTCAAGTGTAATTTTGTTAAAAGACTCTGCAAAAAAATGAACATATTTATCTAAAAATAGGTCATAAGCTATATTTAAATTGATAAACCCAGCTGGACTATTTTTTGTATCGTTCTCATTTAGATAAAGAGCCAATTTTAAAGCATTATTAAAGTAGACGTCGGGATTAAGAATATTCTTATTTGCATCAGTATAACCTGCAATAACTTTTTCAATATTTACACCTTGAGTTGCAAGTAAAATTAAACCAATTTCACTCAATAGAGCATAATCTGAATGAATATCATTTGAAACGAAAAAAGCATTTTCCCTTGGTATTGAAATATTGTCAATTGTTCTAAAAATATTCTTTCTTCCAATGAAATAAATAGATTTTTTTATTAAAAATTCACTAGATTGATAGTTAAATTTAGAAATAAAGTTTTTTACAGCAGCTTGTTGATTATCATCATATCCAAGCGAATCTAAAAAGAGTAAAGCAATATTATCTTGCTGATTTATATTTAAATAATGATTAATAATTTTAGAAACAATGTGTTCGGGTGACTGCTCATTAATAAAAACTAATTCAATCTTATTGTTTTTATGATAGTCACTTGCTCCGAATATAAATTGCAAAGCAGCGTTAATGGCAATTTGGCTTTCTTTCTTACACCAAATAATTAATGTATTAGTTTTTCTTCGATAAAGTTTATTGCAAAAATCTACAATGCGATCAATCCCATTGATTTTAAAATTTAATGCAATATCATCAAAGCCTAAAAAAGAAGAGCCTTTAAAGTTGAGCGATTTTACTTTTGCAATTATGTCACTTGCAACTTGAGTCTCTTGATTTATGGTGTTTTTTTCTTGATAATATTTAGTTTTAATTGATATTAAAGACATAATTATTCCTTAATATTTGTGGTTTCTGTTTTCAGAACTACTTTTTTATCAGCTTCAGGTTCTATATAAGATAAAGTAAATTCTCTTAAATTAGCAAAACCATTTTTCGTTTCCTTTAATTCATTTCTTCGATTCTTGCTATTACTAAAATATTGGTCACTTTTTAAAAAGTTGGGGTGATTTCTTTTAAATGATCCTATATATTGATTGGTGTTTTGATCGTACCCAATTACAACAAAGTTTACGATATCTTTTACTTGTAAAATATCATAAACTTGCATTTTGTAAAAATCAGTTACTTCATTTTTATAAATGATAAATTTACTATTATTCTTATCTTCTAGTAAAGCAAACTTGCTGCCCGTTCTTGTAACTTTTGCTGTTACAACTTGTCCTACTTTATATAATAATTTTGTTTCCATATATAGAATTATAAAACACTTTTTATTTATTAGCTAAAATTAACTTTTTAAGTTACTTGAAAAAATAAAGCATAAGAAAAAAATGTTTGTTTATATAATTCAAAAAACCACTGAATTTAGCATTTTATAACTTGCATATAGCTAAAAAAGTGTATTTTGCTTTAAAATTCCCTAATATTTTTTTATTTTTTCCACATTTTAGTTACTTTTAGTGCTATTTTACAAGGATAAACAGAAAATATGAAAATATTAGAAAAAAGGTGTTAAATGGTTATAATTTTTATATATAAAAAATAATTTAACTAGCCTAAAGGCTAATATAACTATTAGAAAGAGGAAAAATGAAACGTTTACAATGTTTATATAGACCAAATAAAGATAAAAATTATCCATGAGCTTTAAAACACCCAAAGGTAGAAAGTCCATTAGCTTTATTTAAGTCACGTAAAGATGCTATGTCATGATTCTTATCATTAGGATACGATGCTGCTACATGATTCCAAACAGATAAGAAAATTTGAGGTGGATTAGTCATTGCTGAAAAAGAATTAAGAGGCAACAAAGAAGTTATGGCCTACGAATTTAATGTTGATAAATTCGATGGTGGTTTAGAATATGATGCTACAGCTGAAGAATTAGCAATTGATACTAAAACAGGATTAAGAAATGAAAAAGAAGCAAGCAAAAACTTAAAAGCTGTTGTTGACTTTAAAATTTTAAAAGATCCTGAAACATACTTCCCGGTTGATGATGACTTCAAAATTGAAAGAAAAAAATCAGCTAAAGATATTGAAATCGAAAAATTAAACAAAAAACTAGCAGAATTATCAGCATTATTATCAGCAAAACACGTGACAGATTACGAAAAAGAGTTACAAGAACTTTACAAGAGATTACAAGACTCAGATTCAGATAAAGAACAATTACTAAAAGAAATTGAAGAATTAAGAGAAAAATCTGAAAAATTAGAAAAAGACGCAACAAAAGAAGTGATTGTTGAAAAAGAAGAAGTTGTTCTTCCAGTTGTTTCAGTAGTAGAAGATAAAATTATTGAATATGCTTATGTAAGAGATTTACCTACTGAAGAACAACTAAAAGTATTAGCAATCTATGCTAGAAAAATGCGTTCAACAGTTGCTCAATTAGATTACACAGAAACATCTGTAGAAGACGTAAAAGCTATTGAAAAGAATTTTAGAGATGTTTTAGAAGTTGCTAAAGCATTAGAAAAAGAACTTAAAGCAGAAGATTTAAAAGAATTACTTGCAGCAATTATGTATTCACTTACAAAATCAGTGCAAGAATTCGATGCAAAAATAATTGGTAAACCAGAAATAGCAAACACTGCTGAAAACTGCATTTACTCAGTATGCTCATTAAATGGAAACATCAAATTAGCACAAAAAACTTCATACGTTTTATTCAATGATAAACATGTAGGATTTGTACCAAAAGATCAATATCACTACGCTATTTTCATTGGACACGATGCTCAAAGACAACACTTCATGGTATTCCAAACACCAGCTGAAGAACAAGAAGTTGTTAAAGAAGTTGTTCCAGCAGAAAGAACTGAAAGTACAGTTAATTGATTTGCTATCTTCTTATTAGCATTGTCATACGGAATCCTAATTACACTTGTGATTTTATTAGGAATTGGAATTATTCCATCACTTTAGTTTAATTTAAAAGGCACTTTTATGTGCTTTTTTTATTTCTGAAATAAAAATGTGGAAAAAATATTTTCATTTTTCTAGAAATATGTTATTAAAAAATAATATTTTTTAATATTGTGGTAAAATAGCAATATGCTAAATAACAAAGACTCAATGCAAACAATAGTAAATCATTTAAAAAATAGTGGATTTGTATTTCAAGGTAGTGAAATATACGGTGGACTATCAAATACATGAGATTACGGACCATTAGGAGCTTTACTAAAAGACAATATATCAAACGCTTGAAAGAAAGAATTTGTTTTAAGAGAGGGAAATAACTTTTTAATTGATTCAAAAATATTAATGAATCCAAACGTTTGAGTGACTTCAGGTCACGTATCCAATTTTTCTGACCCATTAATCGAAAATAAAGTTAATGGCAAAAGATATAGAGCTGATAAATTAATTCAAGAATATGATGAAAACATTATTCCTGAAAAAATGACATTTGAAGAAATGACACAGTTTGTTAAAGATCACATCAAGGAATACGAAGGTGAAAAAACAAATTGATCAGAAATTAAAAAATTTAATTTAATGTTCGAAACATCCCAAGGGGTTATTGAAGGAGCTAAGTCGAAAGTTTATTTAAGACCTGAAACTGCTCAAGGTATTTTTGTTAACTTTAAAAATGTTCAAAGAACTATGAGAGCTAAATTACCATTTGGTATTGCTCAAGTAGGTAAAAGTTTTAGAAATGAAGTAACTCCTGGAAACTTTATTTTTAGAACTAGAGAATTCGAACAAATGGAACTTGAATTCTTTACCAAACCAGAAGAAGCAAATGATTGATTCGAATATTACATTAATAAAGCTTATAATTTTGTGCAAAAATTAGGAATCAAACAAGAAAGTATTCGTATTAGAGCTCATGAACCGGAAGAACTATCTCACTATTCAGATGCAACTAGCGATATAGAATTTAAATTCCCATTTGGTTGAGGTGAGCTTCTAGGAGTTGCTAATCGTACTAATTATGATTTAACATCTCATATGAAAGCAACAGGTGAATCACTTGATTATTTAGATCCTGAAACCAATACAAAAGTAATTCCTTATGTAATAGAGCCAAGTATTGGTCTCGATCGTTTGATGTTAGCAATTATTTCTGATGCATATTATGAAGAAATGCTTGCCGAAAATGATTCAAGAGTTGTGCTTAAATTTACATATGACCTTGCACCATATAAAGTGGCAGTTTTACCACTGGTTAAAAAACTATCTGAAACAAGCAAAGAAATTTTTGCTAGTCTTATAGACCAAGGAATTTCAGCTACATATGATGAAGCTGGTTCTATCGGAAAAAGATATCGTCGTCAAGATGCTATTGGAACATACTGATGTTTAACGGTAGACTATGACACTTTAGAAGATAATTGTGTAACATTGAGAAACAGAGACACAATGGAACAAGTTAGAGTTGAAATCTCTAAGCTAAATGAATTTTTAGCCTCACATAAATAGATAAAATTTTGGAGAACGAATGGAAAACAAAAGAATCCCAACTGAATTAGTAAACCAGATAATTACTAGTTCTAACATTGTTGATGTAATTTCTGAGTTTATCAATTTAACTAAAAAAGGAAACAACTATGTGGGACTTTGCCCGTTTCATGAAGATTCTACTCCAAGTTTTACAGTTTCTCCCCAAAAGCAAATCTTTAAATGCTTCCCTTGTGGTGCCTCAGGTAATGCTGTAGGTTTCCTACAACGGATTAAGAACTGAAACTTTATTCAAGCTCTTGAATTCTTAGCTCAAAGAGCTGGCATTCAATATGACTTTAGCTCATTAAAGAATTTGCAAAATGTTCAATCCTACTCTCAAGAAACTCTAGAATTAATTGATTTACTTTCAATTACTAATTCATATTACAAAGTACAAGTTTTAACCAATCCACTGGCTATGAACTATTTAAAAACTCGAAAATTGGATGATCCAATACTTCGTGAAAAATTTGACATAGGTTATGCGCCTCAAAATAAAACTATTGAGTATTTAAAATCTTTAAACTATGATACTGGACTAATGCTAAAAGCTGGTTTAATCAATAGCGACTTACATGAATTATTTTGGGATAGAGTTACATTTGGAATTAGAAATGAGTTTAATGAATTAGTCGGTTTTTCAGGTAGATCAATTGAAGCTCACCCTGTTGCTAAATATGTAAACTCACCAGCAACTGAATTATTTAACAAATCTAAAATCTTATATAACTTTAATAATGCTAAAGAATCCATAACAAGTAAAAAAGAAGTTATTATAGTTGAAGGATTTATGGATGCAATCGCTTTATACAAGGCTGGATTTGAAAATGTAGTAGCTTTAATGGGTGTTGCTTTAACTAAAGAACATTTAAGCTTAATTAAAAACAACAAAGTAATTTTATTTTTAGACAATGATACAGCGGGAATTGATGCAGCACTTCGTACTGTAAAAATTCTATTAGAACATAACTTTACAGTATCATTAATTGAAAATAACTATTCAAAAGATGCTGATGAAATTTTAAATACATACGGAGTTGAAACGTTAATAGAATTAATTAAAAATTCACAAATATCAGCTGTAAACTTTATTTATGAGAAATTAAAACAAATACATAAAGTGGATGCTCTTAAGGACTATGAAGCTTTTTCTAAATTTATTTTAGTGCTTAAGTCTTATATAGATTTACTCAATATTGAACAACAAAAGTATATAGCTAGCTTATTGCAAAAAGAGTATAATTACACGCTAACTATAAAAGAGCTCGATAATTCTCCTTATTATGGTGTATTTCATAATGATGATGAATTGGTGGATTATAAACATGCTAAAAGCTATCAAGAAAAGGTAGATTTATTAACTAACCAAAATCGCTTAGCATTGCTAATAAGAGCGATGAGTAATGAAAATATTTTAGAATTGCTTAAGAGCACTTCTGATGTGGCACTAATTTTTGCTCAGCCTGAAATTATTAAAGACTTATATGAATACACTATTAGACTTGAAACACCTCAAGATGCAAAGCAAATTTTTGACCAAATTGCTCAATCATTGAATACAATGCTAAACACAATTGACACTAATCCTACTGCTAATAATTTAATTATCAAAGATTACATCGATGAGAATATTAATGAGGCAAAAGTAACTAATGGTTCATCTATTCCACTCATGCCAGCATTAAATGAACAAGTGGCTGAATGAGAAAAATTTAAAAAATTTGTATATCCAGAAAATGGCAATGTACCTGTGCCTACATACATTCAGGATCAAATTAGTTTGCTAATAAACTACAAACATAAGCGTTTGACGCTAAAAAAGAAATAAGGGGGTTGTATGGATAATAAATTTGACTATAACACAGTGATAACTTATCTAAAACAACAATTAAAGCATAAACATAAGGATTACTTTACACAAGATGAATTATTAGAAGTTCTTGCAGCTAAAAATTTATTTATCGATGATGCTGAATTTGATGATTTTCTTGAAGAATTAAAAGACAATAATATTATTGCAGAAGACGAAGAAGAATACTTGGATGGTAACTATTCTGCTGATGATTTCTTAGATGAAATCAACGAAGATAAAGCTAAAAACAAGTCAAAATCTAAAAACAAAAAATCTAAAACTGTTAATTTAGATGAAGAAGATGATTTAGATGAAGAACTACCAGAAATCGACAGTGATGATATGGACATTGACTTTGATGATAAAGACGACGATGATTTTGTTGATGATGACTACGTTGAAGATGATGAAGTTGATGAAGACTATTATAAGATTCCGGATGAAGAAATCGAAGAAGACGAAGACGATGAGGATGACGAAGTCGATGAAGATGATGAAAAGTTAAATGAAAACTTTTTTGAAGAACCTGATGATTTAGATATTAATTTGGACGCTTTATCATTTGATTATGTTGAGGCAGTGGATTTAAATGACACCCCAAAGAAAAAAGCTGATTTATCTAATAAACTTACTGAAACAAATGATATTGTTAAATGATACATGAGATGAATTGGTAAGTATGGAGAATTACTTACTGTAGAAGAAGAACGTAAATTAGCTGAACAAATGGAAAAAGGTGGTTTCAGAGGAAAAAGAGCAAGAGATAAGCTTATCCAAAGAAACTTACGTTTAGTTATTAATAATGCTAAAAAATACAAAAATAGAGGTCTTTCATTTATTGATTTAATTTCTGAAGGTAACTCTGGTATTCTAAAAGCTGTTCAAAAATATGATGTTAATAAAGGATTCAAATTTTCTACATATGCTACTTGATGAATTCGTCAAGCTATAACTCGTGCTGTTGCAGACCAAGCTAGAACAATTCGTGTACCAGTACACATGGTTGAAACAATTAATAAGATTTCTAAAATCGAACGTGAATTACAACAAGAATTAGGAAGAGAACCAAGTGATGATGAAATCGCAGATAAATATGGAAATGGCTTTGATGCTGCCAAAGTTAGATATATTAGAAAAATTAATATTGACCCAATTTCATTAGATAAACAAGTTGGTAAAGAAAATGATTCATCATTTAGTGACTTTGTTAAGGATGAAAATATCATTTCACCAGTTGATTATGCATCTCATGAAGAATTAAGCGAGATTCTAGATGACATGATTAGTGAACTTGACCCAGAAGATAGAAAATTAATTTGCAAACGTTTTGGTGTAGGTGTTGATGAAAATGGTGAAAGATATAGAGTACACTCCTTAGAAGAACTTTCAATTGATCGTGGTGGAGTTTCTAAAGAGCGTGTAAGACAAATCGAAAACAAAATTTTACGTAAATTAAAGAGCAATGTTAAACATGGCAAAAATTTAAAGGATTATTTAAAAAACTAAAATGCGTAAAGAAAAAAGTTTAAAAATAAAAGATTTTATCAATGTAGTTAATTCAATGTATCCAAATGTAAACAAAGAAATTTGAGATCCATCTGGATATAGTGTTAAAACTGTACAAAGCAAACGCTTTAAAGGTGCAGTTTTAGCTATTGATTTAACAATGGAAGTGTTACAAGAAGCTATTGCTAATGATTGCAATGTGATTTTAACCCATCACCCATTTAAATTTGAAGCTACTTGATTAGCTGAAGATAAAAAAGCTCCTTATAAACGTGAAATTCTAAACTTATTAAGAAAACATCAAATTACGGCTTATTCAATGCACACTAATTATGATTGTGATCCATATGGAACTTCATATCAAATCGTTAAATATATGGGTTTAGAAGCCTCAATGGATTGAGACAAAACTCAGACTTTTAGCGCTGTGTTTAAAGCGAATAAGTCCCTTTTAGAACTTAAAGAAATATTAGAAGATAAAATGCATTTAACAGCATTTAGAACTAATGTGCCAGCTGATAAGTATAATGATAAATACACTACAGTAGCCATTTTATCTGGTAGCGGGTATATTGGTCAAATAAACGATTTAGCCTCACAGGTAGACTTAATCATTTCAAGTGATTTTAGATGAAGTGACTGAATTGTCTTTGATCAAATGAAGACAAATATCTTAGAAGTCCCTCATTTAGATGAACAAGTTTATGCATGACACATGTATGAAATTTTAACAGGTATGTTTCCTGAATATAAATTCGTGTTAAAAGACATTAAAGAACCATACCACAACTTATAAGCACTTAGGTGCTTTTTTCATATTTTTCTCTAGCACTTAGGTGCAAAAGTCAAAATGTGGAAACTTTTTGCTTATTGCAGAAAATTATTCAACTCTCTTTTATAATTTTATTATATGTAAGATAAAAGGAGAAAAATGAAGAAAACATGACAATTCTATTTTGCAGTCCCATTAGCAATTACACCACTTGCTTTTGCTTGTGCATGCAATCAAACTGATAAAGATAGTAATGTTTTAAAATTAAATAGCAAAGTGTCTGCTGCAGTAGACAATATAAATGAAGGAATTTACAGTAATTTGTTAGCTTTTCCTGCTTTATATAATGATTCAAAATATTTGAAACTAGATAGCATTATCGATCAAACAAATAAGCTTTTAGCTAAGTATGCGCGTATTGTGAATGATTCTCAAATTAGTGATAGATTTGAAAAACTAAATATAATTATTGATGAATTAAATGATATTGCAATATTCCTTGGCAAAAATGGCAACACTAATTCAGATAATAAAATCAGCTATATTTTTGATGAATATAAAGAAAATAGAAATCGAAATATAAATGTACCTAAAACAAATCACAAACAAGATTCAAAGATTGCAGAACTTCTAAAAGAAAAATCAGAATACGAACATAACTTTTGAATGTTGAAATTACTAAAACAATTAGATACAAATGAAACAAAAAATTGAATCAACTATTTAGAAGGCAAAATAAAAAATGAAAATATTTTTTGACAAGTTAATTTAGATCTGAAGATGGCTACTTTAATGACTCAGATGCTTAATCTTTCATATTTTGATACAAATGGGTGTCTTGCTGGATCGATATGCCCGGAAAGACTAGTTATTGCAGACTTAGTAAAGGATAAATCTGAATTTGCGATTGGTGATAAGCAATTTTTGATTAGTTCATATATC
Organism: Mycoplasma paraquilae; assembly: GCF_048284415.1. Taxonomy (NCBI): domain Bacteria; kingdom Bacillati; phylum Mycoplasmatota; class Mollicutes; order Mycoplasmatales; family Mycoplasmataceae; genus Mycoplasma; species Mycoplasma paraquilae. The sequence goes on along the minus strand of NZ_JBLVZU010000007.1, from coordinate 9,167 downwards.
GAGACAAAAAATGTTACTAATCAACAAATGATTAACAATTTTAAAGACTTATTTATTATTAGTAAAATATCAGATTCAAATACCCCTAAAATTTTTAAAGATGCTTTAAGAAAAACAATTTTCATCAATAAAAACAGATATATGAATGTTGATTCTACTAAAGATAACTCTAAGTTTATGGATGAAATTGAAAGATATGTACAAACTATTATTAAGGAATACACAGAGCAAGGGATTGATGTTGTTTATAGAGAAATGATAAAAAACGCAATTGAAAAACTTGATAATGAATTAAACAATATTAATGAGCGCACACGTACTATTCAATCATATATAAACATGACTAAACTAGGAGATAAAATAACTATTGAAGTAAATAAGCAAATTGCAGATACAAAGGTAATAATACAACAATTAATCAATAATCTAGATGAAGATTTGAAAACATTATAATATCGATTAAATGATGTTCTTTATAACTAAAAATTATCAACTAATATATAGCAATTTATAAGCACTAGAAATGGTACTTTTTTCATATTTTTATCTAGCATATAGGCTCAAAAGTCAAAATGTGAAAACTTTTTACGATTTTATTAAAATGTTTTTATTCTCATTTATAATAATTTACAAGATGTTTTCAAAAGCTAATCAAAGTACATAAAATAGGTAAAAAGTGTTGGCCTTAGTATCCTAAACATCTCATAAATAGTTTAATAGGGATTTTTTATTCATTGCCAAATAAATGAAATATTAACTTAATGATTCTTCTAAAACAATATTGTAGAGAAATAAAGAATTTAAAAATAATTGGAGATAAGAATGCATTATAAAAGTAACCTGGAATCACCTCTCTCTTGAATAGCACTTATTTTATGTGTTCTTATATTGCTTTGAGATTCATATATTTATATCTTTTGAGATTTAAAATTAGCTCGAATGTATGTTATGCCAACAACAGCTAAAAGAACAGAGATAAGTGAAAATCATTCTGTAATATGCAATATTAAAAAATATAATGAAGGATATGAAATTATCCTAAAATGCCTTAAAAGAAGAGTAAAAATTAGAGCAATATGCGAGCCAATTTTTAGAATAATTTATGCAATTGCACAATGTTTAGCATTTACTTATGCGGTTAAAGGTGGATTCATAACATTTCTTAATGTATTTTGCTGAATGGGCTTTATGTTGCTTCCTATAAACACATGGAATTTATATCTCCTATACAAAGATATTACACATGATATAATTTCAAACCAAGTGCTGATAGAAGGAAAAAACCAAATTGAAAAATTCTCATTTAAAAATGTAAAAAGTCAATATGATAAATTATCCTTCAATATAAGAATATATGAGCCGTGATATATCGATCCCAAAGATAAAAAATCCAGATTGCAAAGATTACAATTTAGCGTGAGATTTTGAAGAAATCTCGGTGCCAATAATGAAGAAATAGAAAAAATATTTTACTTTTTATTTTCGTTCAATTATGACCTTGATTACTTTTTTATCTCAAAAGTTGATTCATTGGGCCAAATTCAATATGTATATTATAATTTGCAACATATAAATTCTGATAATAAATTTGAAATAGATAAATAGCAATTAATGGCAAAAATAAATCGTTTTTGATAAAATAATTTAAGGAGAAAATATGAAATTTAAAAAACTATTATTAAGTATAGGACTTAGTTCAACTGTAGTTGTTCTTCCAATATCAGCAGTAGCATGCAACAACTCCGATGCTTCTTCTGAAAGCATTTCAAAAGAAATGAAAACAGTTTTTGATGAAATGATAACAAAAATCACAGCTAACCCACAAAACGCAATGCAGATTGCTCAAGAAATGTCAGATAAACTAACAAGTATTTCTAAAAAAGCTGCTAAACTTTCAAAAAAGGAACAAGAAAAATTTGCTAAAAAAATTCAAGAATACGTAAATGAATTTATGCAAAGAGCACTTAATCCTCATATTGAATAAAATTTCATGAGCTTTAAATACATTTAATCTAATGCATAACTTAAAAATCCAATAGTCTTATTGGAAAATTTCAACCAAAAATATCTGGAATTGTATGCCAGATATTTTTTGATTAACAAACAGCTTATTTAGCCAAATAAGGAAGATACATGCTACTTTATGCCCGACTGATATTAATCTTTTTAGAAAGCATAAAAATATATAGTGTTGTATAATTGAATTAAATATTTATATTTAATTAAATGAGGTTTTATATGAAGAGTCAAAACTTAGCAAACGCCTTAAGACCACAGACGTTAAATGATATTGTTGGCCAACAAAATATCATAAAATTATTGAAAAAAGTAGTTGCAAATAAAATTACAAGCAGCTTCTTATTTTTTGGAGAAGCTGGTACAGGAAAAACATCTACTGCAATAGCGTTAGCAAATGATCTGGGATTAAAATATGATTATTTTAATGCTTCAGTTGACTCAAAATCAAAACTTGTAAATATTTTAGAAAACAACCAATGCATTATTATCGATGAAATTCATCGATTAAATAAAGATAAGCAGGACATCTTGTTATCATATGTTGAATTTGACAAGATAATTGTATATGCAACCACTACTGAGAATCCTTATTTTAAGGTTGTTCCAGCAGTGCGTAGCAGAATGCAAATTCTACAATTCAATAAGATCTCTGAAGTAGATATTGTCAATAAACTGGAACAAATTGTTGCATCCACTTATCCAGAATTAAAAGTGTCGCGTGTTCATTTACTAGCGCTAGCACGTTTATCAGCTGGTGACTTGCGTTCTAGCATTAATAATTTACAAATGCTAGCTAACTGTGTTGATGAAGGACAAGAAGTAACTGATGAAGTGATTAAAACAGTTGTGCCAAACGTGAACTTTTATTCAGATTTAAATTCGAGTGCTCATTATAATAATTTGTCTGCATTTCATAAATCTTTAAGAGGGAGTGATCCAGATGCTGCTTTATATTGAGGAATGCTAATTTTACAATCAGGTGATCTAGATGGATTATTTAGAAGAATGCTTTGCGTGGCATATGAAGATGTTGGACTTGCTGCACCTAATGTTTCGCTTAGAGTAGCGGAAGCTATTAGAAGTTTTGAACGTTTAGGGATGCCGGAAGGACGCCTACCTATTGGCTTTGCTATTTTAGACCTAGCATTATCACCTAAAAGCAATGCATCATATTTAGCTATTAGCCAGGTAGAACAACTTATTTCATCTGGAGCAGTTTATGAAATTCCTAAGCACTTACGGGATGCTCACTATGCATCAGCTGCTAAATTAGGAGACGGAAATGATTATAAATATCCGCACGATTATGCTAATAACTATGTGAAGCAACAATATCTACCTAATGAAATTAAAAACATGCAGTTTTATTGACCTCAACAAAATTCAAATGAATTAAATATAGAAAAATATTGAAATTTAATTAAAAAAAATAAGGAGCTATAATGGAGCTTAAATTAGAAACTATAAATACATTAGAAGACTTAAAACAAGCTAAAGCAAAAGCCTTTGGTGCCACAGGTGAAATAGCCCAGTTGCAAAATGAATTAAAAGCTGCACCAGTAGAAATGAAAAAAGAACTTGGAGCTAAAATTAATCAACTTAAAACAGCATACAATAACTTCTTTGAACAAGCTGAAAATAGAATTAAAGAATTAGAAATTCAAGCTAAAGTTAATTCTGAATTTATTGATGTGACTGCACCTTTAAGTAAGCCAGCTAGTTTACATCCTATTACAATTGTTGAAAACAGATTAAAAGAATGATTCTACCAACATGGTTACTATCAACAAGAAGAAGGCGAAATTGTCACCGATCTATTTAATTTTGAAAGATTAAACATTCCAAGTGATCACCCTGCTAGAGCTATGCATGATTCTTTATACTTTAATCCAACTACACTATTAAGAACACATAACACAGGAATTACTGCTAAAGTTTTGGCTGAAAATCCAAATAAAATATTTTCAACTTTTGCCATTGGAAAAGTATATCGTAATGATGAAGATGATGCAACTCACTCACACCAATTTACTCAAGTTGATATTGTTTCGGTAGGGAAAGGAATTTCTTTTGGAAACTTAATTTGAACCCTAAAAGATTTACTTTCATACGTGCTAGAAGAACAAGTTGAAATTAGACTTAGACCAAGCTACTTCCCATTTACTGAACCAAGTGTGGAAGTTGATGTGCTTTACAAAGGTAGATGAATTGAAATTTTAGGTGCTGGAATGCTACATCCAAATGTTTTAGCAATGGCTGGTTTTGATCCAGAATTTAATGGATTGGCTGCCGGTCTTGGAATTGAAAGAATTACAATGATTAAATACGGATTTAATGATATTAGAGATTTATACAGAAATGATTTAAGAATAATGGAGCAATTTAGACATGAAAGATAGTTTTTTAAATATTTTACAAACCGAAGGTAAGAAACCTTATTTCGAAATAATCATTAATAAATTAGAAGTGGCTGAAAAAGAATCACAAGTTTTACCTCACCAAATGGATATGTTCCATGCATTTGATTTCTTCCAAGTCCATGAAACAAAAGTTGTCCTTTTAGGTCAAGATCCATATCATACTGTTGGTTATGCAGATGGTTTAGCTTTCTCAACTGGTAATGGAAAGCTAACACCTTCTTTAAGAAATATTTTTACAGAAATTAAGAAAGATTATCCAAATGCTAAATTAGATAACACTTCATTAGTTTCTTGAGCTAAACAAGGAGTTTTATTACTTAATACAGTGCTAACAGTTTCTGAAGGAGCAGCTAATTCACATGCTACTTTTGGATGAGAGAAATTTACACACGAAGTTTTATCACAAGTAGTTAGACAAAATCCTGATGTTATTGTAGTGGCTCTTGGTAAACAAGCTGCTAAATTTGTTACAAATTTACCAATTGCACCCGACAATTTAATCATAACTTCTCATCCAAGCCCATTTAGCTATAAAAAAGGTTTTGAAAACTCACATATTTTTAAAGAAATCAACGATAAATTAATAGAAAAAGGTATCACAGCAATCAATTGAGATACTAACAAGGAGGCATAATGTTAATTTCGCTAAATCATTTAAATTCATTACTTAAAGGAGTTAAGCTTTCTGCAAGTGATGTAGAAAAAACCTTAAACAGCATCGGATTTGAGGTTGAAGAAGTAAAACCTTTTAGTAATGTTAAAGGGTTGGAATTTTGTGAAGTTCTTTCAGTAAAGCCTAACCCAAATAGTGATCGCTTAGATGTAGTTGAAGTAAAAACTAAATCAGGGCAATATACAATTCAAACTAACAATCGAATTTTAAAACCTGGAGACTTAACAATTTGCTTCCCGATTGGAGCAAGTAAAGGTGATTTTACTTTTAGTGAAGTAGAATTGAAAGGTTTACCTTCACAAGGTATGTTTGGAGCTTGAAGTGAAATTGGTTATGATTGAAAATTATTGAGTAAAAAGGATCAAATTGTAACTTTTGATCCAAGCTTTGCTTCATTAAACGATGACCCGATTGAAAAATTAGGTTTAGATGACTATTTAATTGAAATTTCAATTACAGCTAATCGTAATGATGCTAATAGTTATTTTGTGTTAGCTCGTGAACTTGCTGCATATTATGGTGCAGAAGTAAATTATCAATTAATGGATACAAGAATTAATGCCAGTGAATTTGTTACTGATTTAAAAATAGACTTAAATAACAAGGCAATTAATGATGCGTTTTATCTTCCGGTAACTGCACCAGATAGTGATATTGCTTTAACTGATAAAATGTTACTAGCTAAACATGGTTTTGATACTAATCAATCATGAGCTAATAATGTAGCTAATATTTTACTTCTAATGGCAGGAACTCCTGCTCAAGTTTATGACTTGGATAAATTACCAACTCAAGCAACTTTAAGCGCTAAAAAATTCTCAGGAAATGTAACGGTTGAAGATAAAGAAATCTTAGTTAAAGATGTATTAGCTATTTATGCTAATAATGATTTAATTTCACTTGCAGGTGTTAGCGTGCTAAATTCATACCAAATTAGTGAACAAACAAAAAACTTCTTATTTGAAGTTGCAGCCTTTGTGCCTAGTGAAATTAGACATACATTAAGAGAAATTAAGACTTCAAATCCTGCGGGTGCTCAAGCTTCTAGACCTATTACAAAGCATTTAGCATATCAAGGAATGAAAACTTTAGCCCAAGCTTTATTAAAGCAACCAAGTAAAAATCAGTTTGCTAATGTACCTCAAAATAATGCTAAAACGATTAAATTTGAACTAGATAAATTAGCTGCTTATGGAGGAAAGCTAGATGCTAAGCGTTTAGAATTTGCTTACCAAGCTCTGGCTAATTTAGGATTTAAGTTATCTAGTGATTTAAGCAATATTACAACTCCTGAATATAGATATGATGTTAATGTGATGGAAGATGTAATTGAAGAAATTTTACGTTTCTATTCTTATGATGGTATCGGAGAAGAAATTTTACCAAGCATACCTCTTAAAACTATGAAAGCTAATCCTACACCAGCTAACTTTGTGGCTCAAGGATATTCAGAAGTTAGAACATTTACCTTGGTTTCACATGAAAAAGCACAATTCAATCCATTTAACTTTACAACTAATCAAGTTTTACAAACTTACGTATCCAAAGAACGTGAAGTAGTTAGAAATTCAATTGTAACTTCACTTGCTGGAGTAGTTGAATACAACTTAAAACGTAAGATGAATGATATTAACATCTTTGAAAAAGGGATGATTAATAACAATGTTATGGTATATGGAATTGCAAGTAGCACTAAATCATTTAGACAAATGCAACTTGATTTAATTAACATAACTGGAAAAGACTTAAAATTTGTTCCATTAGCAGATAATGAAATGATTCATCCAAATGCTTCAGCTGAAATTATCTTCCATGACCAAATGGTAGGGTGAATCGGAAAAATTCACCCTAAATATGACACTACAAATGGAACTTTATATGCTGAAATTTTAACCTCTATGTTTAATGAACAAAGCTCAGAACTTAAATTTGAAACTGTAAACTTAGAACCTTTAAAAACACTTGATATTACCTTTGAATTAGATGCAAATGATTATGTTTCACCTGCGCTTGATTTTATTAATCAAATTGATAATGCTGCAAATGAGTTACAAACAGTTAAAGTCATTGATCAATTCCAAAAAGGTGACAAAGTTAACACAACAGTTCGCTTTGTGGGAACTGAACAAATAATTTCACTTATTGATGCCAAATTCAATAAAAAAGGAGAATAGATGTATAAGAATTTAGAATTACATGACAAAGTTGTGCAAGATGCAATTAACAATGAGCTTGCACGTCAACAAGATCATATTGAATTAATTGCTTCTGAAAACTATGTTTCAGAAGACGTTCTTAAAGCTCAAGGCTCAGTGCTAACTAATAAATATGGAGAAGGATACCCTGGCAGAAGATACTATGGAAGTTGTGAAAATGTTGATATAGTTGAACAAGCTGCAATTGATCGTTTAAAAGCTATTTTTGGCGTTAAATATGCTAATGTGCAACCATATTCAGGATCTGTAGCTAATGCTGCTGCAATTGCTTCAGTAGTACCTTCTGGTGGGAAGATAATGGGTCTAGCTCTTAATTGTGGAGGCCACTTAACACACGGATACAAAATTAGCTTTAGCGGAATCTTTTACAACTCAGTTTCTTATGAGTTATCTAAAGATGGCCTATTAGATTATGATGCAATTTTACAACAAGCATTAGTTGAAAAACCTGACTTAATTATTTGTGGTTATTCAGCGTATTCTAGAACAGTTGATTTCGCTAAATTTAGAGAAATTGCTGACAAATGTGGAGCTAAATTAATGGCTGATATTGCTCACATTGCTGGATTAATTGCTGCAGGATTACACCCTTCACCTGTTGGATATGCTGATATTATTACTTCTACAACACATAAAACCCTACGCGGTGGCCGTGGAGGTATTATTATGACCAATGATGAAGAAATTGCTAAAAAGGTAGATCGCTGAGTATTCCCAGGATATCAAGGTGGCCCTTTATTTCATGCTATTGCTGGAAAGGCTGTAGCCTTTTATGAAGCAATGCAACCTATGTTTAAACAATATGCTACAGATATAATTACTAATGCTCAAACATTTTGTCAAGCTTTTAAAGATAAAGGAGCAGTTATTATTTCAGGTGGTACTGATAACCATTTATTTATGGTTAATGTACTAGAAACTTACAATATCAATGGTAAGCAAGCTGAAACCCTACTTGAAAAGATTAATATAACAATTAATAAAAACACTATTCCTTTCGATACACTTTCACCTACTCTTGGAAGTGGAATAAGACTTGGAACAGCTGCTATGACAAGTAGAGGATTTACTAAGTGACAAGAATTGTGTGACATCATTGATTATGCACTTAGAAATTTAGACTTCTTAAATTCTCCTGAAGGTGAAGAAAAATTAGCTCAATTAAAAGCCCAGGTTATTGACTTAACTCAAGAATTCCCAATCAAAAAATCATACTTATAAAATGCTATGTGGAAATAAAAGCTATTTCCACATTTTTTATTCTATTTTCTGACTTATAGCAGTATCTAATGTACAATAAAAATATGAGAAGAATTAAATGAACATTTTTAACTTTAGGTATTACCTCGATAATAGTTGCCCCAACAGTTGCGGCAAGTTGCTTACCTGATGGTGATAAAAAACAAGCTAAAATTGATGAACTGACCTTAAAAATAAAAGAAAAAGATAAATTAATTCAAAAGGCAGCTGATTTAAAAGCTAAATTTGATGCCTTAAGAAAAGAAAAAGATAGCATTAATAAGCAATTACAAAGCGCTCAAAAAACTGTTAAAGAATTACAAAAGAAAAATAAAGATGAAAATCCAAATAATGATATTCAAATTACACAACTGCAAGAAACTATTAATAATTTAAAATCAGAATTAAAAACTAAAGAATCAGAAAATGCGACACTAAATAATAAAATTAAAAAATTAGAAGCTGAAATTAAAGAACTAAAAGATAGTGACCCTGATTATGAATTTATTGATGATTCAGAAGCAGACGATGATAATGGTTCTGACAATGGTTCTGACAATGGTTCTGACAATGGTTCTGACAATGGTTCTGACAATGGTT
>NZ_JBLVZU010000006.1:0-60361 GCF_048284415.1 Mycoplasma paraquilae | reverse complement strand
TCTGACAATGGTTCTGACAATGGTTCTGACAATGGTTCTGACAATGGTTCTGACACGGATGAAAATGAAATCGTGGATAATGATAAAAATAATGAGCCTAAAAAAACTGACGCTACAATTGATACTTCTAAATTTATAATAGATTCACCATATAAAACAGCTTATGTTAGACCTCCTTTTGGTGCACAATTTAAGTTAAATAATCATGATATTAACTTTACAACTATTTTTGGTCATTTAGATTCACCAGGATCTCGAAGCAAGAAGGGTTATACAGAAGGTGCGATTTCTGACAAAGATGAAATATTTATAAATAAATATCAAGGTGTAGAAAAAATGGGTTCACAAGAGTTTAGTGAATTTCTAGCTTTACCTAATGTTATGAATGATTTTGAAAACATTAGTGCAAATAGTAATATTATTTTCGGCGGTGATACAAATATAACTGCTCAAAATTTTGGACTGCAAGATAACTTTACTTCTAATTATTTTGCAACAATTACCGGATTAGAAAACAGTAAAGATTCATTAGGATATTACACCTCTATTGGAGTCAAAAATCCTTATTCTCAACCATATGACAAAATGTTTTTTAAAAATGTTAATAAAGAACAACTTAAATTTTTAACCACAGCTAACACACCTGAAAAACAGTTTAAAATAGATATTTTAAACGCCTTTAAGGATAATATCTTAAATGAAAAAGATAAAAAAATCACTGGTTATGATTCGAAAAAAGCAGGATTTGGACCTATTAGATATGGTGTTTCAGACCATGCACCGGTATTTACTGATATTGAAACAAAATTTGAACTAAAAACTAACAAAGCGATTGAAAAATATGCCAAAGGTATAAATACACTAAGAATTGGGCATTGAAATATTTGCAATTATGGAAGTGATAAAATGCCTCCATTTAAATATACTTCAATTGCAAAAATAATTGCAGCTGGTGGGTTTGATATTTTAGGATTAACTGAAGTTAATTATGGGCAAGTTGAAAAAGTTAATGAAATTTTAAATATATTAAATCAAATTACAGGTTCACAATATAAGATGGTATATCAAGATAGTTCTGATGCTTCTTGAGCAAATGATCCAGTGTTACATATTTTTGAATCACAACAAGAACAAGTTGCAATTATTTATGACTCAAATATAGTAACCCCTGTTGCTTTTGATAATGGTAAAATTGGTCATTCATATCGCAAAATAATTCCTTCTTATAAAGAAATAGCTCAATTAAAAAGTTTAGCAGACAAAGAATAAATAGTATAATTAACTCATTATTTATAAATAATGAGTTTTTTTATTTTAGGAGGAAATATGATTCCAATAGCAGTTATTTGAGTTATAGGATTATTACCATTTTTAGCTTTTATTGCATTAGTACTTGCTCAAGCTAAATTTATTAACCATGTTAAAATTAATCGCTTGCATTTGCATAATAATGAAAAAATGTTGCAAAGAGTAATTTTAAATCAAAACTTATACAAATATTGAAAGATAAGATTTACCATTTTTACAATAATCACAGTTCTTATTACAGCATTAACAATAGCATATACCCCAATTGCTTTTATATTTATTGCTCAAATCTTCCAAGAAGTTAATAAAAATAATGATCAAATAGCAAAAATCACTCAAACTGGGGTAGCTGTTGTATTATGACTACTTGATGTTTTCTTTATAGGTCTATTAATTTGAACAATTTATCGTGAAATTTATGCTTGAAACAAAGAAATGATTGCTTGAAATTTATATGAAAATCCAGATGCACAAAGTTTTTATGAATACTTAAAAGACTGTCAATCTAAAAAAGAATTTCCATCTAAAATTAAAATGAATAAGATACATTTTTTTAACCGAAAAACCACATTAGCTTATGAAACATGTAACTTGGAAAAATTAGCACAAAGTAAACATAAACCTGATTATATTGAAGGAAAACTTTTATTTGATACTTTTATTGATTATAATCAAATTCTTATTGAAGAACGAACAGTTGAGGAAACTGATTTTGTAGCAAAATTACTTAACTTGCTTGAAAGAAATAATAAGAATTTTGTTTCTAAAAAAAGATAATATCTTTAGTACTATATCGTAGCACTAAAAAACTAGTGCAGCGGTAAAATAAGATTTTTAAAAAAATTCTTTTCTTTTATAATTTATTTACTATTTCAAACAAGGGTAATCCTTGTTTTTATAACCATTTACAAAAGGAGTAATATGAGAAAATTATTTAGTAGTGAATCAGTTGGAAGGGGACACCCAGATAAAGTTTGTGATCAACTTTCTGACGCAATTTTAGATGCTTATTTATCTTTAGACCCAGATTCAAAAGTAGCAGTAGAATGCATGGCTTCTGGTCATAATATTTTTATTGCAGGAGAAGTTAAATCTAATGCTGATGTTGATGTAATTGAAATTGCTAAAAACATTTTAAAACAATTAGGTTACTATACAAATGAAACTAGCTTCATTACAGATATCAAACGCCAAAGTGAAGACATTGCTATGGGTGTTGAATTAGGTGATGAAATTGGAGCAGGTGACCAAGGAATTATGTTTGGATATGCTATAGATGAAACACCTGAATATATGCCTCTTGGTATCACATTAGCTCATGCCTTGGTTCGCAGAGCCGAAAAACTCAGAACTAATCTAGAATTCAAGAATGCCAAAGCAGACATGAAATCTCAAGTTACATTAGATTACACTGATCCAAACAATGTCTTTGTAGATACTGTTTTAATGAGTATCCAACATGCTAAGAACTATGATGAAGCTGAATTTAAGTCATACATTAAGAACCATATTATTCTTCCTGTAATGGAACAATATAATTTAGCAGCACCAAAAAATATTTTAATTAATCCAACAGGTAACTTTGTAATTGGGGGGCCAATTGGTGATACTGGATTAACTGGAAGAAAAATCATAGTTGATACTTATGGCGGTGCGGCGCGTCATGGTGGTGGAGCTTTTAGTGGAAAAGACTCAACTAAGGTTGATCGTTCTGCAGCATATGCAGCTAGATGGATTGCTAAAAACATTGTAGCAGCTGGACTAGCTAAAAGAGCTGAAATTCAAATTGCTTATGCAATCGGTGTTGCGAAACCTGTTTCAATTATGCTTGATACATTTGGAACAAATACGGTACCAGAAGATGTAATCGAACAAGCTGTAAGTGAAATTTTTAATCTTACACCAAAGGGAATTATTGACGCCCTAGGACTAAGAAAACCAATTTTCTTACAAACATCATATTTTGGACATTTTGGTAGAAGTGATTTAAATCTGCCTTGAGAACAATTAAATAAAGTGGAAGAATTACAAAAGAAAGTGAAAGAGTTAAATAAATAATGCTAGAAAAATCCTGTGGGGCCATAATTTTTAGAAAATTTCGTTTTAGAACTAAAGTACTTTTAGTTAAACAATTAAATAATATTTGAGTGTTTCCTAAAGGGCACATTGAAGGTGATGAAACTCCAGTAGAAACTGCACACCGTGAAGTAATGGAAGAAACAACCATTAAAAATTTCCAAATTATTTCAGATGTGTTTTACATCGATAATTATGTAGTTAGTGAAACCGGAAATGACAAAGAAGTAACATATTTTTTAGCCTATACACAAGATGTGGAAGCTCCTCATCATGTTAAAGGTGAATCAAAAAGAGCGAAATATTTTTCAATTAAAAAGGCCTATAAAAAAATAAATAATGAAGCACCAAAGCAATTTTTACTTGATGCTTATGATAAATATTTATCTTTAAACATTTCAAAATCTAAAAGAATTAAGAAATAATGTAGATTAAGTTCTGCATTTTTCTTTTGTCTACATCTTAAAATTAAAATTTTAAACTACCTTAAATTCAGTTTAATTAGATTAAAAAACATTATTTATAAAACAGATGATATAAGATAAAATATCAGACTTAAGTTTTTGCTAATATATAGCATTAAATAAATAAAATTCATCTAAAATCTGTTTAAAACATTGTGCTAGTGCTAAAAGTTAATATTACCTGGAATAAACTTTTTATTTAAATGTTTTTATTTTTAATAAAAAAATTTAAAATTTAAATAAACAAGAAGGAGGCGTTTTATGGACACAGAAAAAACAACAGATGAAACCAAAAAAACAAAATATATTGATTTAGTTGAATTCCGTAAACAAGAAATTCAACACGCCATTCTTTCCGCTCAAAAAGAAAATGAAAAGGAAGAATATAAGACATCTCAAAAGGCTTTGCCTTGATACAAAAGAGATTTATTTCTTAATCTTCTAGGTGCAGCAGTTGCACAGAGTGTAATGATACTTATTATCTTAATTGCTTATTTAGTTAAGGGATTATAATGATTAAATATTTTGCTGAAACTGTAAACAAAAATGCAGTTACAGTTTCAAACCAATCAATTACTGCTTTAATTGTTATTGCATCAATTGTTTTAGTTGTAGCAATTACCATTTTAGGGCTTTATTTATGACCACATATTTATAGCTTTGTGGCTTCAAAAATTAAAAAGACTAAATATGAAAAATTGGGTAAAAGCAGTCAAATTCGTTTAATTAACCAATTAAGAGAAAGTGTCGAATATTTTTCAAAGAACAAAATAGGTGCATTAATTACTATTGAAAATAATGACAATATTGATAATTTAAGAACTGATGGTGTTGTGCTTAACTCAAACATTTCAAGTTCTTTACTAATCGCTATCTTTAATAAAACTAGTCCATTACATGATGGTGCAGTAGTTATTAGAGATAATAAAATTTATTACGCAGCTACTTTTTACAAGATTACACGTAAAAGTGTAGATTCAAAATATGGTTCACGCCATAGAGCAGCAATGGGAATTTCAGAACAATGTGATGCTACTACCGTAGTGGTATCTGAAGAAGATGGAAGTATTAAGATTCTTAAAGGAAGTATAATACAGCCAGTTAAACTTGAACAATTCCAAGAACAATTAATTAAGTACTTGAAAGAACAATAATGGAATTTACTCCAGAAGTAAAAGAATCTTTAATTAACAACTTAGTTGAATTAATTAAAGAAAAGAAAATTATTGCAGTTCGAGAATTGTGTGAAGAATACCCATATGCAGATTTTGCTGAAGCAGTTGAAAGTTTAACTGCTGAAGAACAATTATATGTTTTAAGAGTTTTAAAAACAGCAGAAGCAGCTGAAGTATTTTCTTATTTAGAAGATACTACCAAAGTTAACCTTGCTAAATCATTTACTGAAGATTGAGGAATGAAAATTCTTCAAGATCTAGAAAGTGATGAGTTGGTTGACGTTTTAGAAGACTTACCAGTCAACTTTACTAAAAAAATATTAGCTCAAACTCCTGATGAAAAAAGAGCTAAATTAAATAACTTGCTTTCATATGATGATGAACACGTTGGAAGCATTATGTCAGTGGATCTTTCAGTTTTAAAAGATACCTGAAGTGCTAAAAAAGCAATTAGAAAGATTAAAAAGGACTATAAGAGCAATATTGAACTTAGTCACAACTTTTACATTACAGATGAAGATGGTTTTTTAATCGGTGATATTACTTTAGAAGAACTAGTTTTCGCTGACGACGAAAATGAAACATTAGATAATTTATATAATGCAGTTGCTACAGTGCACCCATATGATAACAAAGAAGATGCAGCAAATATATTTGCCGATCATGATAGATCAACACTTCCTGTTGTTTCGGCTGATAATCGCCTAATTGGGATGATTTCTTCTGATGCAGTTATTGATGTTATTCAAGAACAAGCAACTGAAGATATGTATAAGCTTGCTGGTATTAACCCAGAAGCAGCTGAAGAAAGTTATTTAAAAACTAAACTATTACAAATAGTTAAATCACGGGTAGTTTGATTAATTATTCTAATGATTTCAGCTACCTTTTCTCAATACATTATTCAACAATTTTCAAATATCTCAGAAAACTTTATTAAAGGTTTGGGAGTAGCAGTTTCAACCGGGATTATAGTTGGACTTATCCCAATTATTTCTGGATCAGCAGGCAATGCTGGTTCTCAATCATCAACCACTATTACTCGTGCTAGTGCTTTGGGTGAAATTGAGCACAAAGATATCTGAAAGGTTATCCGTAAGGAAATTTCTGTTGGTTCTGTAATTGGTTCAATTTTATTTTTAGTGAATGTAGCTAGACTTTATATTTATTTCGCTATTCCTAGCTTTAGAGATAATGGTGATGGAACAGAAGCTGCCTGAGGGCCAATTTCTTTCATTATTTTGGCAAGCTCGATTTCACTTTTTGTGGTAGTTATTTTTGCTAAATTTTTAGGAACGGTAATTCCACTTGTGGCAATTAAACACAAAAAAGACCCAGCTGTTATGTCAGCACCAATTTTAGCTACATTAAGTGATGCTATTTCCACTTTAATATTCTTTGGCCTAAATATTGGGGTATTAGCATTTGCACATGCTATGAGCTGAATTTAAGGAGAACTAATGAAAGTAGCAGACATTGAAAGAGTTAAGTTATTAGCTGAAAATTACTTAAGAGCTAAGGCTGATATGAAAGAATATTTAAATCAAATTAAACAAGAAGTTGCCGATACTGAAGTTGCTATTTCTGAATCTTTATCTGAAGGCGGAAAAATTTTATATACTGAGGTAACACCAAAAGCAACTTTTGATTTTAAGGGATATTCAAATTATTTATATACAGCAATGATACAAGGAATAACATATACCGAAGAACAACTGGACGAAATCATGAAGCAATTCGTGGTTAAAAAAGACTCAAAATGAGTATTGAAAATAACAAAATAGAGGAGAAGAAATATGCAAATGAATGCCACAGTAGCCATTTGGATACTATTTGCTGTCGTAATGGCGCTATTTATTGGTTGAATTTTATACCAATACATTAAAGACAAACGTTTAAAAAAGAAAGCAGCAGCTCAAATGGTTGAGATTAGCAAAAATGCTGCTGTTTATGCTTATGAATTATCTATCATGATCAACGAATTAGTTGTTCTTAACCGCACAACACTTGAAGAATTTGTTCCAAGTATTGGAAAATATTCAATGGGAGAAATTAATAAAAATACCCGTAATGTTGTACTTTCTTTATATAAATCACCTGAATTCCGTGATTACATAAAAGAAATTCCATCAGCCGAATATCATGAACTCGAACATAATTTAGTAGCATTAAGAGATTTAAATGCTAATTTATGAGATAAAAAAGGTGCTAAATATCTTGAATATTTTGCTATAGCACCAGATAAATTTGCAAAAAAAGTTGAACAATTCAACAAAACTGAAATTGAATCCTTATTTAAGGATGAAAACGAAATTAAAGATAAGATAAGAGGAGTGTACAAAAATGAGTTTGAAAACAATGAACAAGCCAAATAAATTAACTTTACTTCGTTTAATACTAGTGATCCCAGCCTTCTTATTAATGATTGCTGGTTACTACACTTTATCTATGGGATCTGAATTTAATGGAAATTTAGCAAATTTAACCCAAACAGGGTACAAAATTGCATTTTCAATAATTACAGCATTTATTTTAGTAATTTTTGGTGCAGCAATGATAACTGACTTCTTTGATGGAAAAATCGCTCGTAAACAAAATTTAGTCACTGATTTTGGAATTGTATGAGATCCAATTGCAGATAAGGTGATGACTAATTTAGTGCTAATTTATTTTGGAGTAATTAATGTGCTTCCATTTTGAGCAGTAGCCATCTTTATCTTACGTGATATTATTGTTGATGGTGTTAGAATGTTTCTAGCAAAAATTGGAGTTTCAGTTGCCGCTGGAAAATTAGGCAAAATTAAAACATTAATTTTATCAATCGGAATTTGCATTACATTATTAATGCTAATTTGATTACCATACACTGGATTTGTTACACAATATCACTTTATGTATGTGTTAAACATACCAATTTATATCGCATTAGTTTTAAGTGTTATTTCAGGAATCATTTATGTAATTAAAGGTTCAAAATACATGAAACAAAATTCAAAAACTCAAGTTAAAAAATAACTCACTATCATTTTAGGAGACATAAGTGCAATATTTATTAACCAATAACTTTATTTGAGAATTCTTTATAGCAGAACTCTTTAGTGTTGCGTTTTTAACACTTATGTCTTTTTTATGTACCCATTTTGCTAAAAAATACAAGTATCGTAATTTTACATATCCGTTCTTTTATGCATTAGCAACATTAACATCAGCTTTTATTTCATTTGCTGTCTTGAGAATACTAGCTCAAATTTTCGAACCTAAGAGCATGTATGAGAAAATTAATAACAGTATTCCACCAATTGTTAACCCTATGGTTACACTCTTTTATGTTTTTACATATGTATTTAATCCAGTCAAAACTCAAATTCATGTAGCTAATATCTGATTAATTATCCTAGGGCATTTTATTGGTGGAATCATTGGTGGATTAATATGATCACTAATTAAAAAGAAAAGACCTGAATTAAATAATTCATATAAAAATGTTGCTTTAATACAAAGCAAGGAATTAAGTTGAGACAGTGGGTTTATTCTTGTATTTACTTTATTAACTTTCATTATTCAATATGTAATTAATAAAAAAAGTAATAATTATATTTTATCTTCTACATACACGGGGCTGCTAACTTATATTATTTTACTTGTAGCTTCATGAATGCTACGCTTATCATTCCCAACTAATATTTATGTTTCTACAGGTTCTTATGTTGTTTCTCTCATTTATGACCGAGATAAAATAAAAGCTAACACAACATATATAATATTTGTTGCATTAGCTTATATAATTTCAACAGCACTAGTTTCGCTAGTCTATGTAGAACTTCCGATTAATCATAATTCAGCTTTATTCATTCATTAGCCAGCTCATTTATAAATGATGGCAAGTATAATAAGAACTACTAAAGCAATTATTACAATAATTGAACCTATCGCAAGTATGTAAGCTCACTTATTCTTGCGATATTTTTTTATTTCAAACTCATCTTGCTGATTTTCAATAATGATACTATCAACTAATTTAGTAAAACGTTTATCATTTAATGAAGTTGTACTATTGCATTTCATTTCAGCCTTTAAGGCTTCATGCTTTGATTTTTTTACTTTTTTTGTTTTATTCTTATTGTTAGTAGGCATTAGTTTTCTAATTTGAGTTTAGGCATGACTGTAATAGCAAAAGCTTGTGGGCCAGTATGAATGGCAATAACACTTGAGGTAATTTGTTCATGAGTTAGTTTAATATCTAGTTCCGCACATTGTTTAATAACTTCTGCATTTATATTTGAATCAATTCCATGCATTCAGTTAAATTCGTAGTCTTCCAAATTTTCACCTTCATTGTAAAAGTATGATTTTTCTATTGCTTTAGCAATTGCTCCATTAGCTGTACGTTTTAAAAATACAGGACTTACTTTTCCATCTGAAGTATATTCTAAAATAGGTATTAAATTAATCTTAGTCATAATGAACTTTTTAACACCATGTAATCTTCCACCTTGAATCATGTATTTCATGTCAAATGGTACTAAAAATGTGGCTGATGAATCATCGATTTTTTGTAATAAATCAAAAATTTCTTTCATTGACAATCCATCATTGTATAGTCTTAAAGCATATTTAGCAGCGTTAACTAATTGAATACCACTTCAATGATTTTCGAACACATAAACATTTTTATAATCATTTGCTACTGTACGAACATGACTTGATGTAGAACTGATACCTGGGTTAATTCCGAAATAAATTACTTCATCAAACTCTTCACTAGCCTCTTGAACAATATTATTGATTATTTCTAATTTAGGACTAGAAGATTTAAAACTAGTAGCTTTAGAAAGCTTTTCTAAAATAACTTCTTTATTTTCTAATCCATCTTGGTATACAATTCCATCAATATCAACTTGTAATGGAATAAATTTAAATCCAGCCTTTTCAGCTTCTTCTTGATATAGACCACAAAATGAGTCTAAAATAATTCCTAATTTTTTCATGTCTTAATTATATAAGAAAAAGCAAAATTTTGTTCCCCTAATTTTTTTAGCTCATTAATCCAAAAGTACTTGCACATAATGATTATTGTAATTTTTTCTAAATATTAACTTACATTTTTAAATTAATATAGGTACAAAATTTGTACATTTTAGTAACTTATTATTTAGCTATGATAAAATTAATTTATAAACAGTTTTCTTGAGAAAGAAGGATATATGCAAAAGCAAAAATTAGTGCCAGAAATAAGATTTAAAGGGTTTAATGAGAAATGAAATATTAATGCTTTAAATGAATTAATTAATAAATTTGATAATTTACGCATTCCAGTATCTGAAAAGTTGAGAACAAAAGGAGAATTTCCTTACTATGGAGCTAATGGGATTCAGGATTATGTTTCTGGATATACACATGATGGAGAATTTGTTTTAGTTGCTGAAGATGGAGCAAATGATCTTGATAATTATCCTTCTAAATATGTTAATGGTAAATTTTGAGCAAATAATCATGTACATGTTATCCAAGGAAAAGAAAATATATTAGATAACAAATTTTTAAGCTTTTCTCTAAAGAATTTTCATTTTAAGCCGATATTAACTGGAGGAGAAAGATCAAAATTAAATGCGAGTGCATTAGCAACAATTGAAATTAATAAGCCTTTTATTAATGAACAACAAAAAATAGGACAATTCTTTTCAAATATAGATTCTTTTATTCAATCTGAAGAATTAAAACTTAAAAAACTTAATGAAGTAAAACGATCATTATTAAGCAAAATGTTTGCGTCAGAAAATTCAAAATTCCCAGAAATAAGATTTAAAGGGTTTGAAGAGGAGTGAAAAACAGCAATATTAGATGATTTTATAGATTATGAAAGGCCTGATAAGTATATTGAAAAACTACCATTGTTGGAATTTGGACGAATACCCGTGTTAACTGCGAATAAATCATTCAAATTGGGGTATACTGAAAGTAAAAACTATTATGCAAAAGGCGATTGTATTCTTTTTGATGATTTCACATTAGATAGTAAATATGTTAATTTTCCGTTCATGGTCGTTTCCTCAGCTTTAAAAATTCTGACATTAAAAAATAACCAAGACTCATTATCTTACTACTTTGCAATATTAAGTAACAATACTTTTGAAAGCCAGGGACATGCAAGACATTATATTTCTGTTGTCGCAAAAACATCAATAAAAATTAGCGACAATATCACAGAAAGAAATTTAATTGGATCATTTTGCAACTATATTGACTCTTTAATATCTTCTCAAGAACTTAAACTTCAAAAACTCAACAACATTAAACAAGCTTTATTAGAAAAAATGTTTTGCTAGTGGCTTGATTTTATAGCATAAAATAAAAAATAAAAATTCAGCATTCCACTAACCAAGGATATGGTAAAATATTTTTGCTACATAAGTAGCAAGACAAAACAGAGGATATAAGTCATCTTGGTAACAAGATGACTTTTTTTCACTTTTTTCCACATTTTGTGGAATTTTCCACAATTCTGACTCTTTTACATAGCCTTTTTGGTAATGTTAATATAATAAAATGTCAGTAATTATGGAGGAAAAATGAAAAAAATTAAATTATTACTTACAACTATTTCGGGAGTTTGTTTAACAACTTTACCATTAGTTGCATCACAATGCCAAAATGAAAAACAAATTAACAAACAGCCTAAAGATTCGAAAGATGGAAAAAGTACACAAAACCCAGCGGATGGAAAAGACTCTCAAGGTTCAATAGATAACAAAAAACCTAAAAATGAAGAAACACCTAATCCAGGATTAGAATTAGATAAAAAACCTAGTGTTAAAATTAATGATGAATTTTTACAATTGGATAATGATTCCTTAGTGCAAAAGTATATTAAATTCGCTCCTTCATTAAAAGAAGAAGCACACGAAAAGAAAACAGCTTGAGTGGCTGAAGTTCAAGACTTAAATGATATTGAATTAATCCCTACAGAAACTGAAAATGTAACAGTTATTTCGATAACAATGCCAGAAGATGAAGAAAGATATGTTCACTTAGATGACTGACTTAAACAAGGAAAAATAAAGGTTGATTATCGCTTTAAAGTGGCATCTAAAGCAGATGCTTCAGTTGCAAAAGAATTCACCACTTCATATGAAATTGATGGATATATTTCGGAAGCAAAAGCTAAAGAAATTTTTGCTGCTGCAATGAATTTATTAGATGACTCTAACTTTGAAATTGATAAGTCAAAACTTTTAATCGATATCGATAGTACTAGAGAAGACTTTAAGGGAACAAATAATTCTTATAAGTTTATTTATGGCCCTTATTATCCAAAATCTGTAGAAGCTGCAATTAGCATTAAAACAGCAGGAACTATTGCGAAAGCTTCTTATGAATATAATAAACTGTCAGTAAATCCTGCAAAAAATGAACTTAGAATTGAACCATATTTATATCTAGATGATAAATCTCAAAATACCCTATTTGCTTATCGTAATGGAAAACAATATATTGAAGGTGATCAAAACACATCAGTTCTTTTTGAAAACTTACCTTCAAGAGCTTTATCAGCTGTTGCAATTGCAACAAACTACAATTTATATCAAGCTTTTAATTTTGATAAAGGAAAATTAGAAGAAATAGCTGGCAAAAAATTAAATGAAATCAATCCTAGTGAAGTTACAGTAGAGATGTTAAATAAAGCATTAAGTGTAAATCACACAGAAGTTATGTCTAAAACAAATAATCCAATTGATAAGTTTATGGTTTCATCTGATTTTGTCTCAAAATCAAATCTACACATTTCTAGTGTTAAAAGTAATGAAAATGAAGGAAGCATTTATGTTGAATTTACATTTAACACAATTTCAAATAATGATCCAAATGGAACAATATATTTAGGCAAAGGTATTGAACAAAGCCAAGATGTAAATCAGTTCAATAATGCTACTTTTGTAGTCAAAAAGGGTGGATTTAAAGCTGCTATTGCACCTGAAGAAACCGCATATGAAGAAAAAGAAATTTTTACACTTCAACCAGGTATGAATTTTGAAAATATTCTTGCTTTATGAAATAATAAAAAAGATAAATTTAAATCAAAAGGTGGAGCTATTCAAAAGTATGCTGGCAAAAAAGGCAAAGTCTTTTATGGAATTACTTCAAATGGTCAAGGAAACGACAACAAGGTATTAGTGATAAAAGACAATAGCGAACTTGATGCGGATTCAATTTTAACTACTAATCCTAAGGGAAATGATAAATTCTTAGATGCAAGTTTGGATGAAGAAAATAAACAATTAATAGTTAAATTTAAATTAAGCAACCAAGCTGGCAAATTATATAAGCAAACTATTACATTAAATTAAACTAGCAAATTAAAAATAACAATGAACTTAAAAACAAGTTAATGTTGTTTTTAATTTTTATATTGTTAATTTATATAATAAGAATATAAAAAACACCATTTTAAAGGCTATTTAGTTAAAAAACATTTATAATTAAAATATGAATGAAATCAATTTAAAACGTAAAGAAGCGAGATTACAACAATTAATAGCTGATATCTTAACGAATGATATCACTAATACTAATGTAATCGATCCAGTAGTCATGGATGTATCGCTTTCTAATGACTTATCACATGTAAAAGTTTTTGTTTCATTTTTAAATAATGAACAAAAAGGTATTGAAGCATTAAATAATGCTTCAGGATATGTTAGAAAGGTTCTATCTCAATCATTAGATTGAAGAAAAGTACCAAGTGTACACTTTTACTTAGATGAAGTATCAAAAAATGGCCAAAAAATTGAAGAGATACTTGCATCTATCAAAAATGAAAAATAAAACTTATTTAAAAGTTGAAAGGACAATTAAATGTCAAAAGTCGGAAAATTTTTATTAGTAGTAGTTGGAGGACTTGGAATTGGTGCTGCAGCCGTTGCAATTCCTAGTGTAGTTTACAAAAACCAAAGAGATTATCAAGATCAACAAAGTAAATTACAACAAGCTAAAACTAATATTAGAGTATCTTTAGTAGATACAATTAATAAGAGTGAAGTATATGCTTCATCAATTAAAGCATCAGATATCATATTTACAGGATACAATAAATCATTATTTACTGTAACTATTGAAACTAGCCCAGCTTCACAAAATGAAAAACCAATGCCAATTTTAACATCAAATGATATAAAAGGGACATTGACTTTCAAATATATAATTCGTTCAAAGAATTACAAAGATTTACAAGCAGTGGAAAGTAAAGAACTTGATGGGTTTAAAGTTAAATATGTAGCTCCAACAGTAACACCAGCCAATGAACAAGCTGCTCAACAAGCAGTTAAACAAAGTATTGCTAGTGCATATAAAACCATTACTGATAATGCAGCTACATACAATTTAAGTGCTGATCAAGTAACAAAAATTAGTACTTACTCTACAGAAGTTCAAAATGGTTTAGGAACTGAAGTTACTGGTGTACTTAAGGCAGTTGAAGGTGTATTACCAGAATCACAATACACAACTGTAACTACATTATATACACAAGTTGCTTCTAAATTAAATGACGTACTAGTTAACATGTTAAAACAAGCTATTCAAGCAAAAGCAAAAACAACTGGTATTGAACAAATTAAAGCATACTTAACACCTGAAAAAATGGGTGAAATTAAAAATAATGTTGCTGATGTTTTAAGCACAAATGCTGAAACAATTGCTAACGTTGGAAAATCAATTTTTGAATCATTGAAGATGGAAGAAAGTACAAAAAACATTGCTACATTAGATACATTTGTAGCTGAAATGACAACATTCTTCAAAACACAAGTAACAGAAATTGCTAAAAAAGTTAAAGAATTATCATTTGCTCAAGGAACATCTCAAACAGCTGCTCTAGCTCAAATGAAAGACTTATTACCAGCTCTTAAGACAGCAGCTGCAGAAAAAGCACATGCTTTATTAACTAATCCTGCTGAGTATGATGCAGTAAAAGCAATTCTTAAATCAAAATATGAAGCATTAGAAGCTTCAGTTAAAAGTAATTTAGAATTATTAATTAATGAAACTAAGAAATTAGCAGAATTAATTGATAACTTAAAATTATCTCAAGAAGCTCCTCAACCAGGAACAGCTCCTGAAGTTAAACCAACTCCGCAACCAGGTGATTCGAGGAAATAACCCGGGATCAGATACTTCTTCAACTGATGAAGCAAAAGCAGCTTTAAAAGCTGAGTTAGATAAAGCTGTATTAGCTTTGGATGAATTTAGTAACAAATATAAAGCACATGCTAACGCTTCAGCTTTTGAAGTTAAACCTCAAATTACAGGGATTGATACAGATAAATACGATGTAAAAGTAACTAAAATGGAAGCTAATAATGCAGAAGGAAAAATTACTTTTACAGTTGAACTTGCAAATAAAACGAAACCAGAAGACAAAGTTACAAAAGATATTGTTATTGCTGATTTCGCAAAAGTGGATCAAAGTGCGATTGATCAACTTGAACAAGCTCAACCTAAATTTGCAACAATTACTGATGCAGATAAAATAGATGCATTATTTAAATATTTAGAAAACAACAAAATTATTAAATATTACTTTAAAGATGGAATTTTAAACTACAAGAGTGGAAAAGGCAAAAATGATTTTGCTGAAATAACATCTAAGACAGATAGAGTCTTTGATGCTGAATCAGGGCTAGGGCTATCTGGAGCAGAAGAATTTATTTTCTCAAAAACAATGAATAAAGGTAAAGAAAATGAAGAAGTTTCTGTTTTACCTTCATCAGAAATTAATGTTGAAGTAGATGCAGCTAACAAGACAATCACCTTACACTTTAGAGTTAACAAGAAAATTACTTCAGGTGTTTTTGCCTTTTCTAAGGTTAAAACAGTACAAATCAAATTTGAAGCTGCTAAACCAAATCCAGAACCAGCACCAGAACCTGAACCTACACCAGTAGTGCCAGAACCAGATACTCCAGCCGGAAAAAGTGCTGAAGAAGTAGCTAATACTATCT
Source organism: Mycoplasma paraquilae (assembly GCF_048284415.1). Lineage (NCBI taxonomy): Bacteria > Bacillati > Mycoplasmatota > Mollicutes > Mycoplasmatales > Mycoplasmataceae > Mycoplasma > Mycoplasma paraquilae. The sequence goes on along the minus strand of NZ_JBLVZU010000006.1, from coordinate 44,341 downwards.
TGGCACCTGTTTCAGCAAGCTATAGCCAAATTATTAATAGTGAAGCAAATGCTTTATCAGAAGAGCAAAAACAATTAATAACAAACTATTCAAATTCAGTAGCTCAAGGTTTAGTAAAAGAAAGTTTAGGCGTACTTAAGGCTGTAGAAGGTGTACTACCATCTAGTGAAAATGAAATGGTAGCTAAGTTTTATAATCAAGTAGCTTTAGTTCTAAATAAAGTATTAGTAGATGCATTACAAAACGCAATAAATCAAAAATCTGAAACCGGGATAAACACAATTAAAGACTTCATTAATGCAGACAAAATGAATGCAATTATTGAAGATGTCGCTAATGTTCTTACTGCCAAAGCTGATGACTTAGGTCATGTAGCCAAAGCAGTATTCGACACATTAAAAACAAATGACAGCACTAAAAATATTGCTAATTTAGACGCTTTTAGTGCTGGTATGAGTGATTTCTTTAAAAACGAAATCAAAGCTATTGCTCAACAAGCAAAAGAAAACAAAATTCAAGCAGGTAAATCACCATCTAAAGCATTAGAATCAATGCAAGCATTATTACCTGGCATGAAAGCAAATGCAGCTAAAAAAGCACATGAGCTTTTACCTGACCAAAAAGATTATGATGCTGTAAAAGCTGTATTAAAAGCTAAATACGAAGCATTAGAAGCTTCAGTTCAATCAAACTTACAACTATTAATCGAACAAACAATGAATCTTGCAACTTTAGTTGATAGTTTAAAATTAAAGAAAGCAGAAGTTACACCAGAAACTAAAAAAGCAGCTGCATTAAGTGAAGCTGAAATAGAAACCCTTATGGGACAAGCAGTTCCAACTTTAGTAGAAGCTGCAGCCAAGAAAACAGCTTTTAGTGCTGCTGAAACAGACTTTGTTGCACCTAAATTTGCAGAAAATAAAGACTATACCATTGAAGCAATTGAACCAGTCTTTTATGCAGATGCTTTAGGAAAGGAATCAACCTTAGCTCCTGAAGCTAAAGAAGCTTTAAAAGCAAAAATGTTAAATGGAATTAATGAAATTAAATATAGTATAAAAGTTACTTCTAAAACAGATCCAAATGATTTCAAGAAGATTGAAAAGACTTATGATGTAGCTGGATTTATTTCAAAAGCACAAGCAGATGAAATCTTCAAAACATTAGTTATTACACAAAAAGAAAATGTAGATAAATCTGCAGTCAAAATTTTACCTGCTAGTGCACCAGGTATGACAAAAGCTTATAAATTCTTAAATGGTTCATATGATGAAAAAAGCTTGAAAAATTTAGATCTTATCGAAATGACAGCGCCACAGGGAACAACTAATATTAAAATTGATAATAAAATAGTTTCAAGTGATATTAAGGCACAACAAGCAATTATTGAACCTGTTTTATATTTAGATGAAGCTTCTAAAAATTATATTTTTGTTTACAAAGACAAAACCAGTGTTGAATCAGAAGAAACTAAAATAGCAATAAATCAGTTACCAACTACGGCATTGTCTGCTAAGGCACTTGCAAATTTCTATATTAATAATAGTAGTGAAAAACCATACAGTGTAGATAATGATAAAACAGCTGAAAAATTAACTAAAGCATTAAATGAAGTACTTCCTTCTGAAGTTAAACCAGAACAAATTGTACTTTCAGGAAAATCTGTTAAATTAACCGGTTCAAAAGAAGGCGACACCTACCAAATTACAGCTGAAATGCTAGCTAAAATGAACCCAACAGTAACAAAACTTTATCCTTTAGATGAAGAAGGAGCTTTATCAATAACAGTGACATTTGATACAGTGCAAGTTCCTAATGCTATTTATATGTTAGCAGCACGGTCAAAACAAACCACTGATTTTAAAGAAGCTGAAGCAGAAAAAGGCGAACTCAAAATAAGACTAGAAGGTCTTAAGGTTAAAGAAAATACTCCTGAACCTACACCAGTAGTTCCTGAACCTGAACAACCAAAACCAGAAACAAAAGTCGTACAAGGAACAGCTTTCAAGTTAGGACCTAATGCAAATGTAGTTTATATAAAAGCTACAATTCAAAAGAAATCTGAACACCTTTTACAATATTATAAACGTGTAAATGGGTATGGAATTTCTAGTGGTGGAGATAAAGGAAATACAATTTTATTATTTGCTGATGGTATGAATAGCGAAAACATTAACTTTGATCAAATTAGAAAAGGTAATAATAAAAAGGCTAAATATTACCTAGATGGTGAATTTGATGCAGAAAAGAAAACTTTAACCGTTAAATATCAACAAAAAATTGATGGTAAGTTTGTTGATGTTGCACAAACATTTACCTTAGAATAACACTTAGGAAATATAGCATTTAATCGTGCTATATTTTCTTTCTTTTAAAAATAATTTATAAAATGCCTATAACCTAGTTATTTAAAAAAATAACAGATGCAGTAAAAAAACAATATCTCTTGTATAATATACAAGAGTATATAGCAATACTCCTTGGCTAATATAGCCCAGAAATGACCATAAGGAGACAAAATGAACAAATACGAAATTATGTCAATCGTAAACCCTAAAGCTGATGTTAAAGTTTTAAACGACTTATTAACAGAAGTTTTTGGAAAAGGCGTTTCTAAAGTTGAAAAACTTGAAAAAAACGAACTTGCTTACGAAATTAACAAATCAAAACACGCTCAATACGTTTTAGCTTTAGTTGAAGCTGAAGGAAATGCAATTGCTGAATTTACACGTCGTTCAAATATCGTTAAAGATATCTGAAGAGTACTAGTTATTAACCTTGATACAGAAAAAGGATATAACAAAAAATCTGATGATAAAGCAAAAGCACGTGGAAGAAAAAGAGTTACAAAAGACGCAAATAACGCTCAAGAAAAAGTTGCAAAACCACGTCAACCTAGAGTTCGTAAAGAAAACTCAGAAAAATAGTTTTACATTTTAAAGGAGTAACATGTATAACAAAATTACACTTGTTGGTCGTATAACCAATACACCAGAGTTATCTCATACTTCAAACAATATTGCGTATGTTAGATTAACACTCGCAGTTAATAGACCAAGTTTCGGAAACAATAATGATATTACTGATTTTATTCCGCTAGTTGCGTGAAGACAATCAGCTGAATTTATTGCCAATAACTTACCTAAAGGTGCCTTGATTTTAGTCGAAGGCTCACTACATTCATCAACATATAACAGTAATCAAACTAATCAATTAGTTAGATCACTAGATGTCACAGTTGATCGTGTAGTACCACTTGAATCAAAAGCTGTGCGCGAAATGAGAAATAATGCTGCGCCAGTTGTAAATAATAGTTTTACACCAACATTCAATAACGCAACAGCAAATAATCAACGTACATACACCAGAAATGAAAACATTGATTATTCATCTGTTGAAAAGAAACAAACTCCAAATGTAACTACTGAAATTAATAATAACGAAGCTAAATCAGCTGAAGTTGAACAAGACATTTCTGCCTTATTTGACTTTGGGAATGATTTAGATTAATAAAGGAGACAATTATGGCTTTCATTAAACGTAACAAAAAAGCTTTCGGAAGAAGAAAATCATGCGAATTTTGTGATAACCACATGGAATATGTAGACTACAAAAATGTTGAATTATTAAACAAATTTGTAACAGCTACAGGACAAATTAAAGCTAAATCATCAACAGGTACATGTGCAAAACACCAAAGAAAAGTAGCAAACGCAGTTAAAAGAGCAAGATTTATTGCTTTAATGCCTTACCACGTAGTTCGTCCACGTGTAGCAAAAAGCAACTAATATATATACTTAAAGTATGACACTATCCACAACTATTTATTTTAGTTGTGGTTTTTTATATTATTTTACACATATAAAAAATGTTTATTCTTATGGTGTAGGTCTTTAGGTCCTTTGTTTTTTTTTTTTTTTTTGAAATAATTTTAAATGGATAAAAAATGAATAAAAACTAATTTTTAAAGGAGCATATTAACATGCAAAAGAAAGTTAAAACAAAACTGATTAGTGCAACTATTCTTGGTGCATCATTAGCCGGGATTTCGAGCCTAGCTGTGGCTTGTGCAAACCCAGTGCAAGAAGCAAAAGATAACGCATTAAATGAATTAAAAGTTGATAAAACTTACGAATTTGTGGCCCCTGAAGCCAAAGAAGAAACTACAAAACTTATAATGGGCGCTTCAAGTGTTGCAAAAGTTGATCAATATTTAAATGATCTAAAGGCAAAAGCTACTGACATTAAAACTAAAGCCAATGATCTTGTTGCTTATGTTAACGACAATACTTTTAAAGTGTTTAATAAACAATTAGATAATAGCATTGATTTAAACATTAACTCATTAAGCAAATATCAAGCTGCTTTAAATGCTTTACAAAACTGATATAAAGATCAAATTAAGCAAGCAATTACAGCTGATAAGTATTTATCAAACGAACTTAAAATGGAGTTACAGTCTAATAGTGATAGAACAAATGAAGTCAAAACTTTATTTGATATTTATAATGAATATAAAACTCAAAGTGATAAAGCTTTTAATAAATTATTAGATGAGAAACAAGTGGCCTATATTTCTGAAATCAAAAAGTTACAAAAAAGATTAACTTCTCAACAATATGATGATTTTATTAGTCAAATCAAATCTAATAAAGAATTAAAATCAGCACCTTATGATACTATTTTAAAAGCTGCAAAAGAAACAAGTTTTAACAATTTAAGAAATGAAATTCTTGAGTTTATTAAAGACAATCAAGCACGTGAATTTACAGCTGCTTTACGGGACTCATTAGACAATAAAGTTAAAGCAATTAATGAATACTCAGAAAGCAATTTAACTACATTAGAACAGTTGCAACAAGAAGCACAAGTTAGTGTAGCAAATCAATTATTTGAAATCTATAGTAAAGAAATCAATCAACATTTCTCAACATATAGTGATGAAATGAAGCAAAGACTTCTTGCTCAATTGACTCAAATGAAAGCAAATTACAAGGAAATTGAAGAATTTCAAAGTGTGATGCAAGAAGCTAGAAATATTAATAGCTTATATGCAATTTTAGATGCTAAAGAAAAATTCCCATATCTCACTCAACAAGATATTGTTGAATTTAAAGATGAAATTCTAAAAACAGCTCTTGTAACTGAAGAACAAATGCAACAAATGCTTAGTTTAATTCAAACTAAAGACTTAGCAAGATACCAAGAGTGAGCAAAAAACAATTATCAAATTCATTTGAATATATTTCAGCAACTAACATAACTAAATATATTGGTCAAATTGATCAAGCAAGTAATAATGCTTTTGTTAAAGAAGTTCTTCAAGAAGCTTCTAAAGATAATTTAGCCCAAGCAAAAGAAAGTTTGGAAACATTAATTAATGGCTATGATACTAGAATTAATATTTTAAAAACCAAAGCTTTTGATATGCTAGCTAATATAACTATTGAACCAACCTTGGATAAATTTAATAAATTTAGCAAAAATCAAATGCACTTATTAAGTGAAACTAACATTTTTATAACAAGTAAGTTACCAAATTTAGTATTCTTTGATCAACCTACAGTATTAAACTTAATTAATGCAATTAATGGTATTGATTTAAGTTTAGATTATGAACAATCACATGCCAAACTTGAAGAAATTTTAACTCAATACCGTGCAAAATATCTACAAGCTGCTAAAAAACAACTCAGCTCTTATCTTGCTCAAAACGATGCTAAAATTACACCTCAAGCTAAAGAACAATTACAACAAAAAATTGACCAAGAGCTTGCAATTAAAGATTTTGTTGATGTTCTAACCTACTACCAAACAGTTAAAAATGATATCAGTCGCGCAATATATGACAAGTATCTTGATGAATTAACAAGTGGTTTTACTGCACTTGAAGATAGTGAAAGAGCTCAATATAAAGAACACTTATTACAATTATTAAATGAAAATAAGATTGATGAATTTGCAACTTATTTATTAACTACAATTCAACCTCAAAATCAAATTAATGAAGCGAATGTAAATAATTTGAAAATGCAATATAAAGCAGAAATTGAAGCTTATGATTACTTAAAAGTAGTAAACCCAGCTAAAATTACTGAATATGTAGCAAAAATTGAAGATCCAACGCTAGTTAGACCTTCAATGGTGCAACAAGCAATGCAATATGTCGAAACAAATTACTTTAATAATTTCGCACCTTTTGCTAAAGGAAATGTAACTATTGAAGTAAATGATGCAACATTTACTATTAATAACGGGGTTTTAATTAGCGTAAGCAATTTACAACCTGGTGACTATGTATTACCACAAGTATGAAAAGTGGAAGCTGATGCTTTTGATAATACTTATAAGTCAGCTAGTTCTAATTATTCATTTGCTTTTCCTAACTTAAGAGAAGTAAATGGTACGCCATTTAAATTTAATGGACTTAAGAGCATTAATTTAGGTCACATTAGCACAATTCCTGCTAATGCCTTTAAAGATGTAACTTCATTAAGCACAATTATTGCGCCTGAAGTTACAGAAGTATTCAATAATGCTTTTGATAATACTAGAATTACGACATTAGTAGCACAAAAATTAAAAACTATTGGTTCTAAAGCATTTGCTAACAACCCAAGTTTATCTAGTGTGCAATTTAATTCTGTTACATCATTGCCAAATGACGTATTTGCAAACGATACTGGACTTAGAAGCGCTTCATTTGCTAGCTTAAAAACTATTTCTGCTGGCGAAAACAATACAAGTTTATTTGAAAACAATATTGCTTTAACTAACTTAATACTTCCTGTACTTGAAAATATTCCTGATGGATTATTTGCTAATAGTAAAACACTAAAAACTTTAGTATTACCCGAAGTAAAAACAATTGGAGAAAATGCTTTTAAAAATTCTAGCGTTGCTAACTTAACATTAGGAAAAGCTAACGCTGTTGGAGCTCATGCATTTGAAAATTCATCATTAGCAGCTATTTCAGCTCCTGAATTAGCTTTAGTAGGTGATAAAGCTTTCTATAACACTCAATTAGTATCACTTAGCTTACCTAAAGTAACTACAGCAGGTAAATATGCTTTTGCTGGAAACAATTTACTTAAATCTATAACATTACAAGCTTTAGAAACTATTCCAGCTGGAGCCTTTACACGGAATAAAGTGATTAATGATATTACATTAAATAGTGCTAAGACTATGGATAATGTAGCTAGTGATGAACTAAGCGCATTCCAAGAATTAAATACCTTAACGAGCCTTAATGTTCCTAGTTTAAAAAACATTTCAGCTAAAGCATTCTATAATTCACAATCTAATTTAACAATTAGTGCTACAAACCTAGAAAATATTGGTGAAAGAGCTTTCCAAGAAGCCAAAATTAAAGCACTTATTGCTCCTAAATTAAAAACTATTGGCAATTATGCCTTTAAGAATTCAGCACTTACATCATTAGATTTTAGCAGTGTAGAAACAATTGGTGCAGGAGCCTTTATTAATTCTCTTCTTACAGAAGTTGTGGCTAATAAAGCAACTTCTATGGGCGAATACGCTTTTGCAGGATCTAAGAACCTAATCAGTGTAGAGATGAATGAATTGCAAACTCTAGAAGCAGGTACTTTTGGTATGAATCCACTACTTAAATCTATTTCATTTAATGAATTACTTAGAATTAATGATTGAAAAGTTAATGAAGAATATGGAAGAACATCAACTGGTGCATTCGATACAGCGAAATCACTTACTACTATATCATTACCAAAAGTTCAATATATAGGTATTGGAGCGTTTGATGCATGTGAAAATGTTACAAACCTAAACATTCCAGAAGCTTTAGATATTAGAGAAAAAGCATTTAGAAAGAACAACATTATTAATTTAGTGGCGAATAAAGTTACTCAAATAGCTCCGGATGCATTTGCACAAAATGATAATATACAAACAATTGAAATGAAAGCTTTAGTCAAATTACCTGCTGAAGTATTTAGGGGAATGAAAAAGATTACATCAGCTAAATTCGAAGCACTTGAAATTATTACTTCTGGTAGTTATGAAATTGGTGCCTTTAGTGCAGCTAGCGATTTAGCGACATTTGAAGCTCCAAAACTAAAATCATTAGGTTCATATGCGTTTTATAAAAATAAAAACATTACTGACTATAATTTCTCTGTATTAGAAACTATTGAAGATTATGCATTGGCTAATACAGCAATTAAAAAAGTATTATCAACCAAACTAGTAACATTGGGTAACAATGCACTAGCAAATACAGAAATTAAAGAAATTAATCTTGAAAATGCAGAAACAATAAAATCTGGTGCACTAAGCAATACAAAGATTAGTGAAATAAATGCACCTAAATTGCATGAAATTGATTCTAGTGCATTAAAAAATGTTGCTTTAACAAAGGCTAATGTTGGTATTGAAAAAATAGATACAGAATACTTGTTTGCAGCTTCAAAAAATACTCTTGAAGAATTTACGGCTAACAATATAATAACAATTGACACAAAAAGTGATAATGGTGCATTTGGAAACTTTAAAAAGTTACGAAAAGTAGTTGTCCCTAAGCTTGAAAAAATTGGTTCCTTTACATTTGCTAATACCCAAATTAAAGACTTTGAATTTCATAATATTAAGTATATTGGCAAAAATGCTTTTGCATCAACGCAATTAAAAGGTTCTTTAAATCTTCCAAATGTGATAAGAATTGGAGCCGATGCATTTAGTGATACTAAAATATCAGAAATAGAAATGAACTCATTAGAAACTATGGATGGTAGAGCATTTGATAGATTATCTTCACTTAAAAAAGCAACATTTAATAAATTAACAAAAATAGAAAATGGTGGTACAGGAGAATATAACACTTATGGTGCATTTTATGGCACTGGAATTAAAGAGTTTAATGCACCGGAACTTACTACTATTGGTGTAAGTAGCTTTGGAGCAACTAAAGAATTAACTATATTTAATGCACCAAAAGTTAAAATAATAAATACATCTGCATTTAAATCATCTGGTTTAACAGACTTTGACTTTAGTAATGTTACTTCAATAGGAGAATTTGCATTTTCAGATTCGTTATTAAATGGTGAATTAAATCTTCCTAATGTAACATCTATTGGTACAAGTGCCTTTAATGAGACTAAGATTTCAGGTAAAGTAACCGCTAATGCCTTAATTAATTTGGGTGCCTCTGCATTTAGTAATACTAAAATATCAGAAATAGAAATGAATGAATTAACACAATTAGGAGATGATTCATTTACTTCATTAATAACACTTAAAAAAGGAACGTTTAATAAATTAATAACTATACAAAATGGTACTCATATAAACTTTATTGGTACTTATGGAGCATTTTGCGGATCAGGAATTGATGATTTTACTGCTCCAAAACTTGAATCAATAGGTTCATATGCATTTGCTAAATTACACAAAGTTGATAAAGTACTTTTAAGAGTTCCAAGTGATGTTAAAATAGCAACAAATGCTTTTGACTCTAAAGAAAAATATCAAATAGTAGAATAATAATCTACAAATACAGCTGAAAATAGGCTGTATTTTTTCTTAATTTTTTTATTACTGTTTAGTAATTTTGTACTACAATATTATATATGAATTACCAAACAGTAATATAAGACTGATAAATAAGGAGAAAAAATGAAAACAACTGCTAGTTATATTTCATTCTTGCATAAAATTGTATTAAAAAAGAAATCAACTTTTATAGTTCCTATTGTTTGAATAGGAATTGCCATTATTCTAAGTATCATTTTTGCAACATTACAATTAAATGATCTTAAAAGTAATTTTGCTATTTATGCAATAGTTTTTGCAGAATTATTAATTACAATCTTTTATGCAAGTATGAAGTCACTACATATATATAAGGATTTAGAAGAAGAGGGAGTTGAATTATTAACTTATTCAAAGCCTATTTCTAGAAAATCAATCTTTTTAGGAAAATTTAGTATTTTTATAATATTTGGAGCTTACTGAGGAATATCTATGCTATTGGCTAACCTTTTTATAGGATTAGGAATGCATTATGCTTATTTAGTAGCGTATACCTTACTATCATTTGTGGTATTTTTCTTAAGCTACATTATGTTTGGGATGATTGCTTCAATTATTGGATATAAGTTAAATGGAAAAATAGCTTTAGCTGTACCAATGGTAGCTTTTACACCTCTTGTAATTGGAGGTAGTGTAATAGCTTCTCAATCAACAGCTACAAGTAATAACTTAGCATTTTATTTAAATGCACCACGGAACTTACAGCCTGCTGGTAATAAGGCTGATATTGAAATGTTTTATTTGAATAATGATCAAGATAGTTTTTATATCATTCCAAATGGTTATGATGCAAATACCTTTAGCGCTAACCAAGCAAATTATATTAAACAAGCATATAATTTTTCAAAAGCTTCAGCTAAGGAATGACAAGCATATTCATGATTGATCATGCCATATCAATTGGTTGACATCTTTAATATAGAAAACAAAAATATATTTGATAGTTTTGCAAGTAATATTAGCAGCAATTTAGATAACTATATTTACTATAACCACTTAGATTCACCTGCATATAGTTACGCACTTAAAACTGATGCAAGTATGCCTAAATATCAAATTTCACTATCAGATATTAATAAAAAACAAATTAAAAAGGATGTGTATTTAATTCCGGGAGCTTTAAAAAACCAAGTTAACCCTGATTTAAATGGTCTTTTTGTGGACACTAATATTATTTATGTAAGAAATGGTGCGAATGATTTTAATATTACCTTCCCTGAAGATTCTTACAGCAATACAACCGGTGATACATTAGTTGGAAAACTTGAATGAAAATATATAAAAGAGTTACTTAGCTCAAGAGTATTTAATGCATATGGACAAAAGTTTATTAGAGAAATCTTAAATGATGAAAACTATAAAGAAGCAGATGTTAATGATTACAATTTAATTTCTGGATTAATTAATAATAAACTTCAAGAAGCAATCGAAGACGACAATTCAATGCTTAATAAATTAGATGATCCTGCTGTTACAGTACTTAATGATGAAGCAATTAGTAAGAAAATTATTAAGTCAAAAACTGAAAAAGAAGTTTATTTATTAAGTGCAATGCTATATTTCATTTATTTTAACTACAATAATACTAATTTAGTTAATGCAATTTTATACAACAGTAAAACAAGTGATTACACTCCAAAAAGCTATGAGTTTCAAATTGGAGGATATACATATAGCATTGGTGGATATGCAAGCTACAGTACAAAACAAGAAGTAAAAGACAATCAAGTTGTGATTAGATACGACTTGAAAAAATCAAATAATTATTTATTCCAACCACTAGATCAAATGTACCAAGTCAGCCGCGATAAGCAAATCATTAATAAATATGGATTTATTGGCATTTGAATTGCTCTTGGATTTATCTTCATCTTAATTAACAATGTACTATACATTAGAAAGGACTATAGATAATGGATATTTTAGAAGTAAAAAACTTAAGCAAAGTTTATCAAGATAAACATGAAGCTCGTGGAATCTTTAATCTTAATTTTGCAGTACCGCAAGGTTCATTTCATGCCTTTATTGGTGAAAATGGTGCTGGTAAGACTACAACAATTAAATCTATTATTGGTTCTTATGATAAATATGATGGAGAAATTTTGATCAATGGTATTAATGCAAGAAAACCTGAATCTAAAGCCAAGTTAGGATATGTGCCTGAAAACGCAATTTTTCCCAAAGAATTAACTACTTGAGAATACTTATATTCCTTAGCGTTACTGTCAGGAATGCCAAAAGCACAAGCTAAGGATAAAATAAATATGTTACTTGAAAAGTTTGAAATTAGCTCACTTTCTAAGTCAAAACCATATGCTTTCTCATCTGGACAAAAGAAAAAGGTTTTATTAATTCAAGCTTTAATTAATGATCCTGACTTAATTATTCTAGATGAGCCAGCTGCTAACTTAGACCCAACTGCTAGATATCAATTATTTAGCTTACTTGAAGACTTACATAAAGAAGGAAAAAGTATTTTTATTTCTTCACACGTTTTGAGTGAAATTGACAAATATGTTGATTCTTATACATTAATACATCATGGAAAAATTGTTTCTTCAGGGATTAAAAAACAACCATTGGAAGATATCTTTTATGAAAAAGTTATTAAAAAATAAGTTACTATGATTATCCCTAGGTTCTTTACCATGCTCAGTTACTATGGTAGCTTGCAGCAAACAAGATAAACTAAATGATGATGATATTAAACTTAAAGAAATTAAGCCTTTAAGCCAAAACCAAATTAAATTAAACGAAATACTAAAAACACTTAATAGCAATATACAGGAACAAGATTTATATTTAAAAACTCAGCAAAATATTCCAGCAGCAATTTACACAGAATTAAAATCAGCAATGATTTATGCCAATATTTCAAATGTAAAAGTGCTTGAAAAATCACCAAGTACTTTAGCCGGACAAGTCAAAAATTCAATTAATTCAATTGTTAATGTTTTAAGCATTAATTGATATTGATACTTAGATCACTTATCTCACAATACTTATGTTTTTAATCCATTTGATGCTGATTACAAAAATTTAACTGGAATAGATTCAACTTCTAATCAAAATAGTACTTTATCAACTGAAAAAAATGAAGAGAAGCAACAAGTAATTCCTCGCAGTACTCAAGAATTATTTGACTATGTAGCGGAAAAATATGGTTCATACTCGTTAACACTTAATGATGCTAAAATAATGAAAATTCAAAGTTTTGAACTGCCTGCAAAAATCAAAGATGTTTATATAAGTAAATATTTAAACTTCTTGGTACTGGATCAAAATCGTTTTATTCCTTATTTCACATATAACAAGAGTATAAAGAATGAGAAACAAGAAATTATAAAAAAAGCTATTTTAATAATTCCAGATGTTTTCTTAGTTTTAAATAATGATATTGATGGTACTATTAATGCCTTTGTACAAGCCTTTAAAACTGCATATCAATCCATCATTCAATCTGATATAGATTATGCAGTTAAAACTGGTGAGCCAAATGATGAACAAACAGCTGCACAAGTATACTTAAAGCATAATGATGCAAACTTAATTCAACTATATAATGAAAATAATTATTCTACGATATTTTATAAAGCTTTTATGGAATTAAATAAAAGTAAAATGCAAATTTTAAGATACACATGAGGGGAAATTGATGAAAACTAAATGAAAAATTTTAACTATATTAGGCTTTGCTCCATTAGGATTTGCAACAGTTTCATGCAGCAATTATGAGCAAGGAACTAAGTTAAATGCATATATTGATTATGATAAAGACACTTCTCCAGCAGCAACATCTGCAGAAGCCTTAAGTCATCAAAAAATTATGAATCAATTACTTTCATTAGTGTACAAAAATACCCCAGAAGCACAAAATGCAAAAGAAATTTATCTACTAAAACAACAACAAGATCAGGGTACTATTTTAGCTAAGTTTACCCAAATAGCATCAGAATATAAAAAGATTTATAAAAGCATCAATATTGGTGAGCTAGAAGAAAAAATCAATCGATTAAATTCTATGCTAGTTTTCTTAAGAGGTGATAAAAAACGTTATCAAGAAACCTTAGATGAAATCAAATCTTTACAAAGTCAAATTGATGAAGCAAAAAATAATAAACCAGCCATCTCTGCTCTTGATTATTTAGCACAGTATAAAGAGTTAATTAATCAAAATTGATATTTTATTTTAAATAATTTAGATAAGTTTGATTGAGATTTTGTATCAATGGCATTTAATCCTTATGAACCTACAAGCAAGAAAAAAATGCTTACGGATGAATATATTAATAATGCTAATAAACAAAAACCTTTTACTACATTAAATTTCAAAGATAGCTATCTAGACGATATTAAATTAGGTGATGAGTCTTCTGAAATAGGAGATAATGATGCTTACTATATCAAAAAAGATAAATTAGTTTTCCGCATTATGATTAGAAATATTTCGAGCAATATTTCACAAGTAGATTTAAGCTTTGTTGGAATTTATTTTGGAGCTGCACAAGCTAAAACAATTTCACTTAACTTAATTTCTCAAACTATTCATAGTGGATTTATTCATGACTATGAATCAGGTCTTAAACAATATCAAGAAGATATGCCAGTAAAGCAAAGATATGGTTATCCAGCTTTTGTATTCCCATTTGGAAAGGAGCGAAATGAAAAAGTCACTGAAAATAATGCTAACTAGTTTTTTTGCTTTAACAGCAGGTTGTGCAATTCTTGTTCCTAGCATTTCGGCCATTAGCAATAAACAGCAAAAAGCTATAACAAGTATGCTGTCTAAGCAAGAATCAAATAAAAACATTAATGCTAAAATAAATGATGGTATTAAGTTTGAAGATGACTTAACATTGCGTTGAAAAATGTTTTTAAAACAAGCTGCAATTGAATCACTTCTTAATGAAGTGTATGGCACAAATGCTGAAGCAAAAGAAAAATATATTGCTTCTCAAGAAGCTTTGTTACATAATGATTATTTAAAACAGTTATCAACAGCACTCAAATATGCTAATGTTATTACTCGTCAGTCTTCTTCATATGAAGAGCCAGGTGAATTCTTTTGAATGACATCACGAGCATATCCTTATCCAGTAAAACAAGCTGATAAAGTTATTGATCAAGCTAATGAAACTAATTGATTGTGAACTTTATTTAATATCAATCGTTTTATTTTTATGCAAAATAGCACTTTTACTCGTGATAATAATGAATCTGAATCTTCATTTAGTTTAAGAGACCATGAAAATAAGTTAATTTATTCAATTTTCTCAAATATTAAATCAAATATATTTACACAGTTTGTTAAACAAGTAGAAGCAAACTCAAATGATGTGCATTATTATTTATTAAATAAAGATGGTTTTATTTTACAAATTGATATTAGCAAACAAATAGATGACGAAACTAAAGAAGTTACTGCTAAAGCTAGTGTTTTTAGTTACATCAAAACATTCCCAAAACTACTCAGTGCAAGTAATAAAGATACAATTTTTAATTTAAATAAATATGTTTCTTTATTTGCTTCTTTTGACTTAGATAATTCAAATAAAACTCAAACTGAGGAAGTTTTATACAAAGATTATTATGGAGGTATTCTATTGCAATATTCAGCAATAGATGTTAAATAGCATGAAAAAATTTAAATTTCTCTTTTCATTAAGTATTTTACCATTAGCTAGCATGCCTTTTGTGGCAGCAGCATGTGATGGATCTGGAACTCAAACAAGCTTAAGATTAGCAAAAGAACACTTTGCAACAGAAGTAAAAGCTGAATTAGCTAAATATAATGTTCATTTTTCTTCTCAACAAGAACAAGCTTATCAAAATTTTGATATAAAAGCATATAATGAAATAAATCAATCTCTACAAACGAATGCTAAAAGTATCTTTGTGCTTAAAGCTGAATTAGCTAATGATTCTTTAACTGCAGAACAAACTTCAGCTAAACAAGCTCAAATTAATCAATTATTGCAACAAAACGAAGAGATATTATCCTTAAATTTACTACCTTATTTAAAATACTTATATAACTTTACTACCAAGTTTTATGATTATGGATTATTGACATTTGAAAAAGAATCAAATACACATGCAGTTCATTCTCCAAGATATTTACACTGAGCTGCTAATGTTAAAAATGAATTTTCAGCTAGCAATGAGGCTATTCACAAGCACTTTACATATAATCGTAATAACGTAAAGCCAAATATTCTAGTTAAACACTTGACTTTTTCAAAATTACAAGATTCTGAGAAAAAACCAGGATATAAAGTTCTATATGTTTCATTTAAAAGCACAATATTAAAAATTTATGTTTCACCTGAGGGAGCAATAACATTAGATCCTTTATGTATATACTTCTCACAATCAGATCCGACTAAGGCAGTTAACCCACAAGAAACTCTTGAAGCAATGGAAAAAAATGAAGCTAAGTTGACTAATAAAGATATCAATCTGTTTGAAGAAAAGTTCGCTACAATGCCAGATATTAAATACCCTCAATTTAATCTTATTTATTAATTAACTTTTAAACCTATAAAACAGCAGAATTTACAACATAAGAAATTGTAAAATTTTGCTGTTTTTTTGTTATCTTTTAGTAAAATAGTCAATATGAAAAATAAAGCAATGTTAATTCAAATTCTTCAGATCAAAAATATCTTTAGAGTTTTTAATGATATTGAATATTCAAGTGCACAATACTTAGTTGAAGAATACTCTGAAAATTTATATGATACTGTCTCCCTGTAAGCATAATTGATTTTTAAAATTATGAAAGGAGACACAAAATGGCAAAGAAAAAAATCAATAAAGAAGAACAACCAGTTATTGAATTAATTGATGTTGTTAAAGAATTTCAAGACAAAACTGTTTTACACAGTATTAATTTACAAATTAAACGTGGCGAATTTGTTACTTTACTCGGCCCTTCAGGTTCAGGTAAAACCACAATTTTAAGACTAATTGGTGGCTTTGAATGAGCTACTCGTGGTGAAATTAAGTTTGATGGTTATGACATTAAAGACTTAGAACCATACAAAAGAAATGTATCAACAATTTTCCAAGATTATGCTTTATTTCCACATTTAAATGTAGAAGGTAACATCGCATATGGATTAAAACTTAAAAGAGTTCCTCGTGAAGTGGTAAATGATAGATATAATGCTTTATACCAAAAGAAATTAGCACAATGAACAGCTCTTTCAGAAGCAAAAATGGCTCAACTAGACAAAATTCAAGAAAAATATGAAGCAGAACTTGAATCTACAAAGCCCGGAACATATCAATACAGAAGACGTCAAAATTGACTTGATGATTCTGACTTCAAATACTCATATTGAGAAAACTATGTAAATCAAAAATCAGAGGCATTTAAAAATCGTTATTTCAAACGTAAGATGACCAAAGACGAAATGAATAATAAAATCGCACAAATGATTGACTTAGTTGGACTTAGTGGCAATGCTACTAAACCGATTAGTGCACTTTCAGGTGGTATGAAGCAAAGAGTAGCACTAGCTAGATCTCTAGTTATTGAGCCTGAAATTTTATTACTAGATGAACCTTTATCAGCGCTTGATGCTAAAATTAGAAAAAAAATGCAAGTACTTTTAAGAAGTGTACAGCAAGAATTAGGACTAACATTTATTTTTGTTACTCATGACCAAGATGAGGCATTAGAACTTTCAGATCGTATTGCTGTTATGCGTGATGGAAGAATTGAACAATATGACACACCAAAAAATATTTATGACTACCCAGTAAATATTTGAGTTGCTAAATTTATTGGTGATTCTAATATTTTTAACGCTAAATTCAATCCTAAAAATGGAAAAATTAAACTTCTTGGAAAAGAATTTAAAACTGTTCATGAAATGGATGAATTCACACCAAATGAAATGTTAGATGCATTAATCCGCCCAGAAGATATTGATATTAATGCTAATCCATCAACTACTAAGGATAAAATTGCTGGAAAAATAGTTGACATTTCATATCGTGGTTCTTATTACTACTTAAAAGTAGAAATTGCTGAAGACGAATATATTTATGTTGAAACAGCTAAAAAGTTCGATTTAGAAGAAAAAGTTTATATGAGTTGAACTATAGACTCAATTCACTTGATGAAAAAAGATCCGAAGTGAGATTATTCAAATAATGATTTCCAAAATTAAAGATAAACTTGCTCTAAATCGTAAGCTTTATTTAGCTATCCCATATATTTTAGTGGCTATTTTACTTATCATTTTGCCATTAATTATGATTATTTATTCAGCCTTTTCGGTTACAGGAGATAACTTTAATTCATGGGAACTAGTAACAAGTAAAAACACTTGAAGAATTATGGGGCGTAGCCTTTGAATCGGACTAGTTTCTGCTATCTTTTGCTTAATTATAGGCTTTCCATATGCATATTTTATATCCACATCTAAATCTAAAGTTTTTCGGATTTATGCTTTAAGCTTAATCCTTTCTCCGATGGCTATTTTTACTATTGCGAGAGTTTATTCAATTAAAGCTTTATTTTTGGCAATTTTTGCTTCAGATCCAAAAAGTTTAAACAATGAAATGTTTATTGTATTTGGACTAACTTATTTAAACTTACCTTTAATGATTATGCCTTTATATACAGTATTTAAAGACATGCCTAAAAACATTGTTGAAGCAAGTAATGACCTTGGATACAATAATGTACAAACCATTTTCAAAGTTATTATTCCTTATGGAACTAAAGCTATTTTATCTGGTTTGGCTATGATTTTCTTAGCCAGTGCAACTACCTTTATTATTTCAGCTAAATTGCTACCAGATGGATCGCAACACCAACTAATTGGAGATATTATTAACTCAAAGATTAACCCAGGAAATAAATTTGACCTGTCAGCTGGTTCTTCTTTAGTTATTGTTGTTTCTTTAGTATTTATTTCAATTTATGCATTAATGCTCTTTATACCTAAGTTAATTTTTAAACTTAAGAAAGGAGCACACTATGAGTAAAATTAGCTCATTTTTAAGAAAAAGTTACATTTACTTAATTCTGGCAATAGTTTATATTCCTCTCTTTTTTGGAGCAATTTTCACATTCAACGAAGCTACTCCAAAAGGTTTATTTAACACAACTTGAACTAAAGGAACTGTAGAAAACTGAATTCATTTATTTGACAATGATAGAATTTCAGCATTAGTAAACTCAATTTTGTTAGCAATTATTGTTTCATTCTTAGTTTGTGTTATTTCGCTAGTTACAGTTTATGCTTTATATCGTCAAAAAAATAAAACTGTACGTGGATTTGTTACAGCTAGTTCGAATGTTCCTCTTATTAACCCTGATAACATTACTGCAATAGGACTTGTTTTAGTCTTTGGTGCTTTCTTCGGGGTGGTACAAACTGATAATGAAGGATTTGCTCGTGTTATCGTTGCTCATACCGTAATGGCAATACCATATGGAATTTCTTTAATGCTACCTAGAAGCGAAAAATTTAATAATAACTTATTTGAGGCAAGTCAAGACCTCGGATATTCAAAAATTAGATCATGATTTAGAACATATTTCGTTTATATGATTCCATCAATCATTATGGCAGTAGTGGTTTCTTCTGTACTTAGTTTTGATGACTTTATTATTACACGTACTGTGTCTAACTCACCTACACTTGGAACTAAATTATATGAAGGTTCATTTGAACCTTGAGGACTTGTTTTAGGAACTATTATTTTATTTATTACAATAGTTGCTAATATCATTTACACCTTAGTTAAGAAGAATAAAAAGTAATGAGAAAATTTTATCGTAATTTACTTATTTGTTCCAGCCTACTAGTTACAGGGGCAGTTGTAGGTAGTGCATTAGCTTATAAAGCTACTCACCAATACAAACCAGCATTTTATAATTTCAAATCATATATGTCAGAAGACAATCAAGATATTTTGAGAGAACACTTTACATATACACAGTTTAGTGAAATTAGTGAATTTAATAATGCGCTAATAAACCATAAAGCTGCAGCTGGAGTAGGAACTGATTTCCTAGCTGCTCAGCTTGCTAAAAAAGGTTTAATTAGTAAAATTGATTATTCAATTCTATTCAATGACCCTAGTTTAAAAAATAATTATCAAAAAACTAAAAATATAGTTCGTTTATTTTTACGGGATGAAATTTGAAACCATTTAGGACACTATAATGATGAATTAGCACAAGCTAATAAAGGTGAATTATGAGAATACTTTTTCCCTTATTATTCTCAAGATGCTGTAGTGGCTTATAACACCCGCAAAAATCCTATTGCACCAGCAAATCGTGAAGATGAAACAGATCAGCTATCTGGTATTGCTACTTCATGACTTAAAGAACAAGATTTTAACAATAAAGAAGCTTATAATTCATTTATTAACGTATTAAAAGCTGTACATGCTAATGGGTTTAATTCTTTTATCATTACAGACGCTATGCGTGATAATATGCTTTATGGATCCTCATATTGACTTTTACCTGACGGAGAAAGAACTTCAAGCAAATTTACTGGTGATGTTAAATCAGATACTTATAAAATTTTAATTGATTCATTTAAGCAATTAATTAAAGATGGTACTGGCTATGATGTTCGAAATAATCGTCATATTTCATTCGAAGGGGATGGATTAGAGCTTTTAAATCAATTAATTAATCCAAAACGCCCTGATATTACAGCTGCCATTATGTATAATGGTGATGCAATTGATGCTTACTATGGATCTGATAACTATCCTGCAAGTGAAAAAGAAGAAGCATTAGGAATTAGCCATGATGGCGATATCAGAGTCATTAAACCTAAGCAAAATTTATTATTAGTTGATGGAATTATGCTTTCTTCAGCCAATAATGAACGTGAAAATTCTTTATATTTACAAATTCTTGCCCAAAGCATTTATAGCAATTTAAATGCTTACTGAGAAATTGGGAAAGATCAAATTTCATTAGATAACTATAATAAAACAGCAAAAGTTCAATTTAGTGAAAATGTCACTGCTCAAGTTTGAAAGAAAATCCAAGAGCAAGGCGCTTTTAACCATCTATGAGATCCTAGCTTATTAAGTCAGCCAATTGAGGAAAATCAAGTAAATGAATTGATAACTAAATATAGTGATTTAATTAATCTATCATTGCCTCAAAATAAATTATGACTTGAAAAGTATGCTCATATGCAAGCTCAAAGAGATGAAGAGATAGAAAATTATGATGCTAAAATTAATATTTCTCCTAGCATGTTACAATCTTATTTTATTGAGTCAAAAGATGCATTATTAGATCGATTCTTAGTCTTTTTAAATGATTCAGAAGCTAAAAATATGACTTTAGAATCCCCTTCTAGCGAAGATGCTATATTGAGTGCTATTGTAGCAAGTAATAAAGAACAAATTCAAGAATTTATAGCACAAGAAGAAGACAAAAAAGACGCTTTAGCCTTGTACCTAGGTCGCAAAATAGCTTTTATTGATATCTCAGATGAGGAAAATATTGAAGGTTGAGGTAACTTAACTAATTTCAATTACATTAACTATGTACCTACTCAAGAAATTGATTATCAATTAGTATTACGTAACTATTTTGCTGATGCAGTAGATGGTCAAGACAAAAATGTAATTGACATCTATAAAATAGTTGATGTTTCAAATCAAAGTGATAAGCTTGAAATCTTTGCTAGCGAATTACAAGAATTAATTAATAAATTTAGTAGCGATTCTACTTTAAGCGATGAAGATCGTGAATACTTAGCTCAAGCTGAAGAAAAATTAAACTTAATTAAAACAGCTTTAAATCAAAATAATGAAGCTGAAATCGATAATTTATTAAATAATATTGAAAAAGAAAAACATAATCCAATTATTATTAAGGCTTGAAAGAACAATGGAATTATTGAACATAAAGCTCTAAGCCCAATTAGTGAACAAATTTCTTCAGAAGCGTCACAATATTATTTTATGGAAACAAAAAGTTAAATCAGGAGCAATCCTGGTTTTTTGTATAAAAAAGCGATATTTACTTAAATAAATATCGCCTAGACTTCCTTTTAATATTTCGAATTAATGACTCAAGAGTCATCTATTTTAACACCACTGTATTTATCATTTATTTTAAATTTTTCAAGTGAAGGAATTTTCATTAATTGATTGCCTAATGATTGTGCTTCTTCCTGTTCAAGAGATGGAATATCTGTAATAAATTCTTTCAGTTTAGTGATATTTGAATAATCGTCATATTCACTTAGTTTTAATTCTCTTAAATTAGGCAAATGTATTTTTTCAAGATTTGTAGCCTCATTTAAAAAGTAACCTGAAAAGGATAGAATATTTTCATTGTAATATTCTCTTTCTTTACCTTTATAAAAAATAAGACTATTACCAACTACCAATTCGTCACCTTTGTATCATTTTAAATATTCATTAGGTTCTGGAAAGCATATAGTATGAGAAAAATTTGGTATTTCAATTTTTTTGACAGGAAGTACTGTATCAAGTCAAAGGTAAAATGTTCTATCCTCTCAATATTCAGGATTCCAATTTGGAATATGAATTTGTTCTAAATTATAAGCATATTCAAAAGCAGCAGGTGCACAAGATATAGCATTTTCTAAATGAATTTCTTTTACATAATAATTATTTGCAAAAGCTCCCCTTGAAACATATGTAGCTTTTTTGTCTTTGTATATTTCATCCTGGCTATTACATTTAACTAATGTTGAATTAATGTAGGCTGGATCAGGCATTGACACATATTCTCAATTAAAATAAAAATTAAGTGCGTCTTGTTTGTCTGATATTTTAATTTCTTTTAGCGAAAAGTTATATCCGAGAATCAAATTAAGATAACAATGATCAAATCTAGAATAATTATTACCATAGGAATTTAATTCCAAAGTCTCTAAATTAACAGTTCCACTGAATGCATTCTCGTGAATAAAAATTGCATTTTTTAATTTAATACTTTTTACATATCTATTGTTTCTAAAAGCATTTCCACCAACAACAGTAATATTATCATTTTGATAATTAGCTTCATTCTTTTGATATTTAAATAAAACTTTACCTAAAATTAGTTCATCAGGAAGAAAATCATAAGTAAATACTTCCCAACCTATACGCTCTAATTTTGGCACATTATAATTTTGCAAATTATAGCAGCCAACAAATGCTCCTGTCCCAATAAATGTAAGATTTGGAAAATCTATGGATTCCAAATTTAAACATCCTGCAAAAGCTTCCATTTGTATCTCTACAGCATCAGGGATTGAAACACTTATTATATTTTTATTTTTAAAGAACGCTTTTCTTGCCACAGATTTAACATTATCTAAATGAACATGCTTCTCATTGCTTTGGTATTTAAATAGCACTTCATTAATTATTGTAATAGCCGGTAATGAATGATAATTAAATGAATAATCTTCTACATGCATTAGCTTAGGCATATTGATCCTATCTAATGCTTTCACACCCGCAAATACTTTATCTAATATTTCTTCTACATTCGGAAGTTCCAAAACTCTTAAATTTGCAAATTTAATGAAAGCACATGAATCTATGCTTTTTAATGTTTCAGAATGCAATTCAGTAATTTCTGACTCATTTATTTGCCATGATTGTATTTCTTGTAATGTAATATTTTCAGTATAAATATATAATTTATTATTAATAATTTCATAATCTTTGCTTGCTTCTTTCATTATTATTCTCCTTTGTTTTTTGCATTGGTTCAATTAGAATTTTCAAACGAAAATCTCTCTTTTAATTCATTCATAATGTTTAATTTTCTGTTATCATAAAAGTCATTAAAGCTTTTGATTTTTCAATCTTTTCACATTCCATCTATCACAGTAATTCCATTTTTATCTGAATGAGTTTCTGAATATTGCACCTTATGTTCATTATTTTTAGCTAGCCATTCTTCAATTGATTTATCTTTTTTGCTTTGATTTTCATTTTGTGTAAGAAGTTGTAAATTTGGGAGTTTATCTTTTAGAATTGATCATTCTTGTCTTTTTTCTTCCAGCCTAGCTTTTTCAGTTTTACTAATTATTTCTGAGCCTTGATTATAGTTTTTTTCGAATTTTCATTTAGTAAATAAGGTTTGAGCAAAGATATGGTCTTGATGTAAGGAAACTGTTTCTTTGCTTACAACATTTTGATATTCCTTTAAGTTTGCTAAAACTATAAGAGTCATATTGTTTTTAGATAATTTTTCTAATATATTTGATATGTTTTCTTCTGTTAAGCAAAATCTTTCAGTTCCTCTAATCTTAATAAACTCACTATTATAGAATTTTGACACTGTGAATTTTTTATCATCATTCTTATTATCAAATCACTTATCAATTTCATTTTTTGCCTGTGCAAGAATTGTGTAGGGGCCATTACTGAAAACATTTTTAACAAAAGAAATAAACAAGAAGTCTCGTACATTTTCTCTGAAGTCTTTCATTTCAACTGTATCATTAAAGTAATGATAATAATTTTTATTATCCTTATAGATGTAATACATTATTGGCAATAATGGATAAAAGGTAGGGATTTTTATATTCTTATAAAACTTGCAAAGTAAATTAGAAGTGACATCCAAAACTCTTTTAATGTCATTTCAATTACTCCTAATTTTTTCTACAATTTCCATTGTTTGCTCTTTTGATTCAATAATTTTATCCGGTCTTATCAATGAGTCAGTAGCAACTAAATAAATTGAACTACTGATAATAAATCCTCTATCAAATTTATTTCCAGTATTAGCTTCAACCGTAAACTTTTCACTGACTTTATCAATTTCTTCTTTGCCACCTTCTCAATTAGCTATTAATCTTGAATAAATTAATTCTCAAGAATCAAGTGGAGTTCCACCATTATTTAATCTAATAAATATGTCTATAACCTCATCGAAATTTTTATTTTTATCAATATTCATTTTTTGAATAATATCTTTTGAAGTAAAAAGTTTATATAAGTTCATTATTCGTGCCTTACCATCATTGTCTATATTGTTTTCTATAAAATAATTATTGAGTGTTTCCAATTCTTCGCTTTCATTGTCACATGAAGCGATTAGATTTGGCAAGTCTGAAACTTTGAAAAAGTCTTGCTTTTTATCTATGTCTGAGTTTATAAATAGAAATTGCTTATTTTTCTTATCATTTCTTTCACTTAATGATAAATATAAATAGTATCTGTTTTCTGGATTTTTACTATTAACAGATAATGATTTCTTTGTATATGTACCAGAAAAAGCTATTAATAAAGACGTTAATCTTTGCTGTCCATCAAAAATTATGTCTAATTTACTATCCTTATCTTCAAAAGCTAGTTTTGCTTTTTCACTTTTTATTGTGGGGCTATTTTCAACAAATGTACTATTAAATTTAAATAAATCGCATTTATTTAAGTGGCCTCCTGACACTTTGGCAGCATATTCTCTTGCTGTTATATTTCATGAAAGGACAGGTGGGCAAGGGTAATTATTTATAAGTGAGTCCATAAATAGCTCAATATCATTTTTATTCCATACAAAACGTCTTTGTATATGAGGTATAAGTACTGTTGACTTATCCATTCCTTTTATTCATTCTCTAATTGATTTTTGTTCCATATTTTGTGCTAATTTGCATACCTCCTATAACTAATTTACTGAAAAAAGAAAAAAAGAAAAGAAAATGGAACGAACTTTTGAAAATTTCCACATCTATTCAAGACAAAAGGTATATAAAAATGTAAATTAAAAGTTAGCGCAAGCTAACTTAAAATTTAAAAATTCTGGCTTTTATAGCAATAATTAAGGTATAAAAGTTTGTGCCTTATTAATTAATATAAATTAATGGATGTTGATTAAAAGTTTTTTTATCTAATTACATATATCCAACCTGTTCTTAAATAATTCAATAACATCATTGTATATTTTTTAAATGATAGCAACATAGTGATTTTTAATATGAGATTAAATTGTGCCTATTGATCATAATGGTTTAAGTCTTTAAATTAATATATAACTTAGCACAAATATAAATTCTATTTAGCTAAGTTTTAGATACGTATTATGAATGAATGCTTTTATTAGCATTGTTGTGATGCATGATCCTGCAAATGAAACTGCATAACTAATAAGGAAATATGCAATTATTTCACTGTTTAAATTTTGGATTCCAGATAGTTGTTGAGCATTTTTTGCTTGGCTTGTAGTCTGTACATCAGCCACACTGGTAACGCTAATTACTCAGCTCATTACTGAAATGCTAATAATCATAATTAATACTAGTAAAATTGCAAATGCTAGAGTAGTAATTTGTAATGTTTTCTTATTTTTAACTGAGCTAGGTTCTTTTGCTGTAAAGTCATTAATTGACTTTATGCTTAATAAATATTGTGACATCAAGAAGCCTGATAAAGCAGCAATTATGCCTGAAACAATAATATAAGCAACAATTACCTTAGCCTTTGGAGCTGTATCAAAGTCTCATCGAGTTTGTTCATTAACTAGTACTCCATAAATGCTAAAAAGTGTAAAACAAAGCAATATAGAAAAAGTTAAAAAGATATATTTTTTAAAGTTAGTCATTATTCTCCTTGCAGGAACATGGTATACATTCCACATTAATATTATATCATTCTAACAAAATAACTATTAAATCTACATTTATGCGTAAAATGAACAGTTAAATTACCACTTTAAAAATTAAAAAATGTGTGGCTGTTATAAGATTTTCAAAATCACTTGTTTACTTTCGAAAAAATAAATACAACATAAATGTATGCAATTTTGCTTATTTTTTTGAAAAAAGCAAATTAATTTCATAATAGCTTTCTTTTACTTAAAAATATGGAAACTTCCACAAATTAGCTCTTTTTTAAAAAGACTATAATTAAAGTATATAGGTTAATAGGAGGAACTTATAGACAAAATATTAGATAGGAGAAACAAATGAATAAAAAACTTTTATAATTGCAAGTAGTTGTATCTTTACTTCTTCTGTTTTTGATACATCTTTTAGTCAAAAAGTAAGTAATACAAATGAATACACTAATGAATTTGAGTTTATCAAAGAAAGTGAAACTGATAGAGTTAATAGACTAACAAATTTTGATCACAAAAGAAATTGAAGATTTGAACGGAAGAAAGCTATATTTTTTTGTGTTTGACAAATCAGTTGCCTCAATTGTTGATAAAAGCACTTTAATATCTTGCTATTTACACCCTGTGGGATCATACTATTTTGACATAATTCCACAAGGTAATGTAACAAATAATTTGCAATGTAAGGCATTTAATTGAGATAATAAATCTTATACTGCTTTAGAATTTAAGGAATTAATCAAAAATGGAAAAATTAAATTATAAGCTTTTAAAATATAGACCTTTTTGATTCCGTTTCTTTAATTGAATGTTGGTTTTAGCTTTATTTATCAATGTTGTAGGGCTAATTATTTTTGGCATATTAGAAGGAACAAATACCCAGCCAAATGATATACCTGATGAATTCCTGTATTTAATAACAAAATTAATTTTTTATCATTATATGCTTGACTATTTTTTGTTCCAATAACTTTTGTTTTAGCAGGATGAATAGGGCAAACAATTTCACTATTGCTTAAGGGAAATGAATTGCCACATAGCTTGGTACCATTACTTTACATAAAAAAGATAAAATACGATTTTAGTTCAAAGAATATCTGCATTGTTGCTAATGAGATGTCTTTACTAATGATTGCTATTTGCTGAGTATTTTTTGGGTTAATGGTACCCAAAGATCCACTTGAAGTGTCTCTATGAGGTCAATGATATATAGGCATTGTAATAACAGTTGACATTTTATTTCCAATTATTTTTATTCCTTATCTAGTGACCATTATTTTATATTTTAATGTTGAGTTAGCACAATATAAGTAACAAGAAAATATTTAAAACTTTACTATACTAAGCAAGTAGTATACACATTTTGAAATCACAAATAGAATAACAGTTCAAATAATGCTACTTTTAAATAACTCATTCGAAAGAGGGGTTATTTTTGTTCACAGCAATTCAAACATATGTTTAAATTTTAATAACATTTGTTTTCGAACTGAAGATACACCTTTTTGTATATTTTTATGAAGAATCAATTTTCTATTTATAAAATAAATAGGTCTATTTTTTTATTACATCATTACATAAAGATATGATGTAATAAGCATGCGGAAAAATGAATAGTCATAAAAAATAAGAAAAAGATAATTATTACATAAGCCTTGAAGTTTCAGGGAAGGGCATGGTAAAGGTTATAA
Organism: Mycoplasma paraquilae; assembly: GCF_048284415.1. Lineage (NCBI taxonomy): Bacteria > Bacillati > Mycoplasmatota > Mollicutes > Mycoplasmatales > Mycoplasmataceae > Mycoplasma > Mycoplasma paraquilae. Next base: position 16,486 of record NZ_JBLVZU010000006.1, on the reverse strand, counting down.
AAGACTGATAAGCATCGAAAATTTATTAGTACTTGAAAAGACACATGAAAATGCATTAGATGTTTTAAAATAAATAGTTCAAACATTGCCTGTTAATGATGATAAAGAGTATATTAAATCTAAAACACTGGAAGTTTTTGAATTAATTAAGGTGGAATTTAGTACTTATAATGTTGGCATTGAATTACTCTAAAAAATAATTAAGAATTTAAAACTTTTTAAGGCTTAGAAGAAGAAAAAAGAAACAAATAGAAAAAATTTTTAAATTTCTAATCGCAAAAAGAATACTAGAGTTCTAAAGAATGTTGAAAAATTTTGTCAATAAACATAAGATTATTAATGAAATTAATGTTAAAAAAGCAACTGTTTATAATTTCTTAGATTTTGTAGCTGAAAATAAGTAAAAACTAGTTAAAAATGTGAATAATAAAATTTCAGAATTTACAAACAGAAATGTTAGTCTAGCCTTCATAGATACCACCACATTATATTCTAAAACATTTGTAAATACAAATGAAGACTTAAAAGAGCTGGATATTCGAAAGATGGGGGTTAAAGAAAGCCAAGTTATGCTAGGGATGGCCACAGATAGCAATAAAATACCTCTTGATTTTGCACTTTTACCTTGTAATGTCGCTGATCAAAAATCTTTAATTCCCACAATAAATGAACTTGGAGAAATTTATAACATAAACAATGTCACAGTTATTGCTGACAAAGGTATAAACCAATATCAATACAAAATATGATTAAAAAATAATGGCCTAAATTACATTTTTCCAGTTAGACTAAAAGGTGTAAGCAAAAAAATCAAAGAGTATGTTGTAAATGAAACAGATTATAAAGAAATTGATAGTTTACTTTGTAAAGAGGTTGAATAAGTTAATATTGATGCAGAAAATAATGCAATGAAAGTTAGACAAGTAGTAATTTACAACAAATACAAAGCTAAAAGAGATGCAGCACTTAGAAACAAATTTATCGAAAGATTTAATTAAATTAAATCTACTTATGGAACAGCTACTGTAATAAGCATGATATCTTAAAAAAATACAAGAATCTAAATTCGCCATGGATATGGACAATGTTAGAGGAGATAAGAAACTCGATCATTATATAGTTTTTGAAATTAAAAGATCAGACTTATCGATTAAAGAAATTTTATATGTTTATAAAAACCAATGAAGAATTAAAAATAACTTTAGAGGCCTAAAATCAACATTAGAAACTAGACCTATGTTTCCCAGAACTGACGAACATGTTCTGGGACATATAACAATTTGCTTTATTGCATTAGTTATTCTTAATTATTTAACATGATTAGTAAATAAAAACCAAGCCGAAAAACTTGGTGTATTAGATAAAATAACATCTCAGCAAATATTATCAGCAATAAAATCTGCCATGATTAATTTCGAAAAGGCGGATGGTGTAGTTGTTGAAAAAAATGTGAAGTTCTGACAAGATTAAAGGAGAAATCAAACTGTACTATTATATTTTAAACTTAATAAAGTGATTTTTTATGTAATTTTAAGAGCAAAAAACGGATAGCTCTACATTATGGGGCGATTCCTTTTTTACGCCATATAAACTTAAAAACATAGGGTATGAAAAACATTAAAAAAGCTAGCAATTTTATTACTAACTTTTTTATTTTCTTTTGAAAATTTCTATTAGAAAACTATTTATCAAACTCTAAAGTCACTTTCTTCATTTTTAAAGACATTTCCATTAACCATTTAAATAATGCTTTTCAATTATTATCAGTTTCTGTTTTTATATCAGCTTTTTTGTTCGCTACTATTCTGCAATCTTTTGAGGCTTCTTTTCATTCAAGTGAGCACCCAAATTTTTGTTCAAATTCTTCTTTCGATTTTTTTAGCTTGTCAAAAAAATCTTTGTCACCTGGAATATATAGACATACATATATTATTTTTTGAGTTATATTGGCGCCTACATTTACAGTATATGATTTATTGCTAATTCCTAAACTATATCAATTTTGAGGGTATGGTTTACGTTGTGAGAATTCCTTTTTAAATTCTGGATTATCAAATGCATATCTAGAAAAGCTTTGTCAAAACTCATAGCGAATCTTATCAGAATCTGATAGCCCTCCAATTGTTTTAGCTCAATCATTTGGCATTTCAACAACATTAAAATGCGGAGCAATTGGTGAATTATCAATTTGCCATAATTCTATTTCAACAAGAAAGAAACTAACATCTCTGGTTTGATCGTTTAATCATTCAATCGCCTTTTTATGTTCTTCTCTAGCTTTTTTAACCAACCAAATAACTATTTTCGCATCTTTTCCAGAAGCATATGTAATTATTTGACCCAAATGTAAGTGGTCTGTGTCTTCAAGTTGATTCTCAATAATTATCTTTCTAGAAGTACCATTTTCCGTTGCTAATAAATCTACACTAAAACCCCCAACTTTAGATTCTAATTCGTCTAATGTCATATCTACATTAATGGCATCACCAAGCATTTTTAAGTTTTCATCCTCAGCAAGTCATTTAGAGAAATTGCGAGGTTCATTTTTTCAAACGCTTCTTAAATCTTGTATTTTGTTTATTTTTCCAAGTTCCATAATATTACTCCTGTTATGTATTTTAAATTCACTTTTATAATTCTTTTATATATTAATTATAGTTTTTTTGAAAGTGATTTATTGTAAAATTACAAATTAAAAATATGTGAAATTAAATTTATTTTATTATCCTCCCTTAGAAAATAATGATTGATGTATAAAATTTTATATGAATTTCAAAACAGACATAAAATAAAAGCATTAACAGATTATGAACTAATCAGAACTCTTTCCTTTCTTAAAGGGCATTTATGAAGTCTTTAAAAATTATTACAATTCAGTATTAAAAAAATTTAAATAAGAAATCATTATTTAATAAAAAGAGCAAAAAAGAAAATTAAAAAGTAGAGATTAAAACAAATGGAAAAATATTAAATAATGTCACCAGATATTAGAGTGCTAATTATTTGCATTTGATGAAGAAACAAAAAAGACAATGCATGAATTTATTGCTAACCTCAAAGCGTTGTTTTCTAGAATAAAAGATGCTATTTCTATTGAATAAATATCATATATCTTTTACACTATTATATAAGTTGTAGCAGTGCCAAAATAAAGCTTATTTGACATGTCTAGGGACGACAAAATTGAGCTTATTCCGCAGTTTAATTAGCTCTTAAACTTTATTTAATATGTACTATTAAAAAATAAATTATAATAATAGCATTAATATATGAGGAGATATATGTTTGAAAAATCAAATAAAAGAATCTTTTTTGTCTTTAATATGTTATTCATATTAATGCTCTCTTGCATTATTACGGGAATAGTTTTGGTTATATTATCAACCACATTAGAAATAGAAGATGATAGATATATGGTATTTTTAATTTGCGGATCTATATTAATTTTGATACCAGCAATCATTAGAACTGGAACATTATTCTACATAAATAAATTCCGAGATATGTATAACGATAATTATGATAAGGCAGCGGAATATTACTTATCATTAAATTTCATTGCTCGTGGTTTCTATATTCTTATGATATTATTTTTCGGAATGAGCTATGGATATTCTAAACTGCAACAAGCAATAGCAGATAAAAAAGAACAAAATAATGAAGAGCTAACTACTAAATAATAAGGTAGTTGGCTTTATTATTCAAGTAACTATAATGCTGTATTAAAGAATGCTTATTAAAAATCAATTTTGATTTAATTTAACCTTGTCTAAGGCATAAAAGTATAATAAAAGCCAGCATTAGCTAGCTTAGGATTGAAATTATTGTTCTTTTTTAGGATTTTTAACTAAACTGTAAAGAGTTTTTACTTCTTTAATGGTTAAAGGACGATACATCCCAACTGGGATGTTTTTACATGTAATTCCACCATATTCAACTCTTTTAAGGTTGATTACTTGGCGATCAACAGTTTTAAATAGTTCTTTAACGTGGTGGTATGTTCCTTGAGTTAAAACTACAAAGTAACTTTTGACATCAGCTTGAATTACATCTTGTTTTGATCAAATTCCATTAATCATTACTGGCTTGTTTAATTTAGCCATTTGACGTTTGTCTAATGGTTCATTTAACCTAGCACGATATACACGAATTACTCCATAAGAGGGGTGTGTAAGTTTACTTGCTAATTCTCCATCATTTGTAAGAATTAATACTCCAGTAGTATCGTAATCTAGTCTTCCAACTGGGAAGATACGATAAGGGGTATCAATTAAATCAGTTACAATAGTACGATTAAAATTATCTTTTAACGTACATACTGTTTTAGGTGGTTTATTTAATACAAAATAAACCTTTTCTTCTTGCCCTTGAATTGGCTGATTATCAACTAAAATTGTATCTGCAAAAGTAGCTTTATCACCTAATTTAGCAAGACGTCCATTTAGTTTTACTCTACCAGCTAGTATCATACTTTCTGCTTCTCTTCTTGAGGCAATTCCTGCTTGAGAAAGGAGTTTTTGAATTCTTTCTTCTTTAACCATATTACTTGTTTCCGTTTCTATATTTATTATAAAGTTTTGCTTGATCTGGTGTAAAAACTACTCCTTTATCAAGATTATATTGATAAGTTTCTTGTACAACTTGTGCAAATCCTGCTTCTAAGTTTTCAAAGCACAATTTACGTGTTTGCTGGATACCTGGGTATCTTCTTCCTTCACAAATTTTATCTGCTATAAACAGTACTTTGTCAAGTCAAGTCATGTCTTCACGCATTGATGTATGACATAAAATAGCTTGTGCAATTTCTTCGTCCGGAAGTTTATATCCATATTTAACCCAGATATATCCAGCTGTTTGATGATATTTATAAGGTAATAAACCATTAGCTAAAGCTGGCTCGTATTTGTTTATTAAGTAAAGTACTTGCTCATCACTAAATTCTTTAGCAATATCATGCAATAATCCAGCTAGGTAAGCTTTTTTAGCATCTAGACCATGTGCTTTAGCTAATTCTGCTGCAAAGGAAGCAGTAGAAACACAATGTTTTGCTCGTTTAGCTGATAGAGTATTATGCACTAGTTGTTCTAAATAAAGATTATGAGCAGCAATATATTGAGCTACTTTATCATCAACTAAGTTAAACATTCCTTTTTTAAAGTCAGTTGAAGAAGCCTCAAAAATAGGATTATCAAGTAAAATACCATTGTATTTCTTAATATTAACTTTATTAATTTTGCTATTACGACGTACTACAGTAATTTTTGCTAAGCTAGCAATTTGCTCAATATTTTTTCAACCTGAAATATTAGGAACTAAATCACTTCCTATAATTAAGTAAAGTTGGGCATCTTTATATTTATTAGCTAAATATTGAACTGTATCAATTGTGTAAGAAACTCCTCCACGTTTTAGTTCAAAGTCACAAAGTTCCATTTTATCTTCGAGTACTAATTGCACCATGTTTTGGCGATCTTGACCACTAGCTTTCTTGCCTTTAGTTTTAAAAGGTGAAGTAGCAGCTGGTACAATTAATAATTTATCTAGCCCTAGTTTATTAATTACATAACGAGCAGTCTTGATATGCCCATTGTGTATAGGATCAAATGATCCTCCATAAATTCCGATTTTCATAATCCCTACTTTCTAAATAGCATTTTCTTAAAGCGATAAGCGCCTTTATGTAAATTGCTATTTTTTATTTCTTCTTCACTCAATACTTTTAATGTTGGATTAGCAAAAAGCCCTTGTACTTCTGCAATTACCTCTTTAATAATATTATCTTGTATATTTGGTTTAATGTTATTGATTAAACTCACTGGCAGATACATATTGTTTAGATCTATTAAATTTGTAACCCTAACTCCAAGACCTATAAATTCACTCTCAGAAAAATTCTTAATAAAGATGTTATAAATAATTTTATATAAATCACTTGCAGAATTAATATAAGAGGCAATTTTAACTTGCTTAGTGGTTCATTTTTTAGATTTATAACGAATAGTTAATGCTATAACATTTCCGGCTAAATTCTCTTGAATTAAACGTGAAGAAACTTTATTACATAATGAATCTAGATATTCCATCTTCATTTCATAAGGCATATCGTAATGTTCAAAAGTGATTTCGTTCCCTATACCCAAGGCTTTTTCATCTTTAAAAGTTATATGCTCATAAACATAAGGATCTAAGTTATGCAAGATATCTTGGCCAGTGCGACCAAAGATAGCACTAATTTCTAAATCACTGACTTTTTTGCTAGCTAGTTGTCCAATAGTATTAATATTGACCTGACGTAATTTAGCTGCTGTTTTTTTACCTATTCCGTGGTACTTTTCAATATCTAAATCAAAAAAATGGCTAGCAAAATTTTGCTCTGTAGTATAGCCAATTCCGAACGGTTTAGATATGTTTGTAGTCATTTTAGCTGCAAATTTATTATGTGAAATTCCAATTGTAATTGGTATTCTAAACTTTGACATAATATCTCTTTGCACCTTTTGAGCTAGTTGTACAGGTTTAATTCCAAGTTTAGCAACTAGTTCTGTCACATCCATATAACATTCATCAATAGAAGCTATTTGGATATTTCCGCTATATACAGTTGCAAGATATTCAAAAATCTTGCTAGAAAGTTCCTCATATAAAGCCATATTGCTAGGAACTATAATGGTGCTAGGCTCTAAGGCTAAAATCTCAAAGTTTTTCATTCCAGCCTTAATCCCTTTGTTTTTTAATTCATATGAAATCGAAACAGCAATAGCATGCGCTGAGGAGCGAGAAATTGCAACAGGCTTATTGTTCAATTCTGGCTGAATTGTTCGAGCAGCCGAGACAAAATAACAGTCAAAATCAATATGAAATAAAATTGGTTTATTCATTAATAAAAGTATTTGGAGTTAATAATGCACATGCTACTCGATTTAAATGTGTTTTAACATTATAAAAGGCTCATAACTCTCCAAGTGAAGCGATGCTAGCTTCATCTAGTGGCTCTTGTGCCACAAATTTAGTAAATGTATCCGCTAAAGCAGCAATTTCTTGCTTGGTTTTACCTACAATTAGGCTAAGAAAAATATCTGTAGCAGCTATAAAAACAGCACACCCATGACCATTGAATTTAGCTTGAGACACTTTACCATTTTCTCAATTTACTTGTAGTTCCAATTTATCTGAACATGTATTACTATAACAAGTCATAAAATCACCATTTAAAGTTATTTTATTAGTTGGATTCATGTAGTGGTTCATGATTATTTCTCTAGCTTGATTTTGATTAAAATGCATAGAAATCACCTCCATTCTTTAATTCTTCTACCAGTTTATCTATATCAGATTTATTGTTATAAATTCCTAGTGAAATTCTTAGGAATGAATAAGTATCTTGAATATTTCTTAAATAAGGAGCACAAAAGATACCGGCAATTGTATAAATATTTTTGCTTCCTAGATAAGTGGCTACATCTTGGGCATTAATTCCATTAACATTAATTAGAGCAATATTATCTCCTGCTTTAGTATATACTGTAACATTAGGTAAGTTTGATAATGCTTCATGTAAATAAGTAGATAACTCATATAAGATTTCTTGCGTTTGTTTGTATCCAACTTGATCGAAGAAATCTAATGCTTTATCAAACATAAAGAAACCAGCAATGTCTGGAGTTCCAGGCTCATATGCAGCAATAGTGTTTTTGGGATCTCAACAAGCATTAGCATCAATTGCATTAACTGATCCGCCACCAAATTTAACTGGCTTCAATTGTGTAAGTAAGTTTTTATTAATAGCCAATACACCCATACCAGTTGGTCCATAAAATTTATTAGTTGAAAAAGCTATTGCATCAACTACTTGTAATGAAACAGGCTCATGTGAAATAGCTTGAGCTGCATCATCAAATAAAAACGCCCCATATTGATGAGCTTTTGCAGCAATAGTCTCTATATCAAAATGTTGATTAAAATTATTGGTTTCATGACTTAAGGCCACAATTTTAGTTTTAGGATTAATGGCAGCCAAAATATCTTGTGCTATAACTATTTTAGCTCCTACTTTTTTGCTCATTTCAATTCAAGGAATCAAATTAGATGAGTGGTTATATGCACTAAGTAAAATTTCATCTCCAGGTACAAGTAAAGACTGAAACATATTAACAAAAAGATTAATACTTTCAGTTGTGCCACTTGTAAAGATTACTTCATTTTCATTGGCTTGTAATAAGTTAGCAACTTTACTACGTACACGTAATATAGTTGAATTAACTTCATTGCCTAAAGGAGTGTCAGCAGTACGGGAAGAAATTGACTTATTGCAATAGTAATCATAAATTGCATCACTAGCTTCTTTAGGCTTAAGCACTAAAGCAGCTGAATCAAAATAAGTAATTTTTTCTAAAATAGGGAAATGCTTGCGAATATCATTTTGATTCATTATAAGACCTTTCTTAAAATTTCTCTTAGAGCAGTGTTGTACCCTGGGATTTTTTGAAATTCATCAAGAAATAAATAGTAATATTCACGCTTGACTTTATTAACGATAATTTGAAACTGTTGCTTGCGAACCTTCTTATCTTTATCAAGGTCAATGGTTTTAAAAACTTCACCCAGAAAGTTTTTCACTTCTAACTCGTCTCGATCATAATATTTGATAAAAAGATCATAAAACAAATAATAATAAAAGTTATAAATCATTTCTTTTTGCTCATTGGTGACTTCAGGGTAAAATTCTAGTTCTTGGTTAAAGTTATCAATAAATTCATTTAAATTCTTACTACGTTCAGCAAATTTTTTAGTTTCAAATTTTTCCAATTGTTCATGAGACAATAAATGCATCTCATGAAATTTTTTATATGTAGAGTTGATTTTATTTAAAATTCCATGATAATGTGATTTGTAAGCAAATGATAAAACCATCTTAGATCACAATCTGCGATTGTTTATCTTACTCATTGTCTCGACTTGTTTGTTTTTCTAATTTTTCAGCTAGTTCAAAGGTTTGAATTAGTTTTAAATAATTTTCTAAGATAGCATTAACAAATTTGTATTGCTTACCTTGTAATGTGGCTGGTTGATCAGGGAGATCTTTGGGGAAATAAATTTTAGTTATTTCGATTGCTTCATTAATAACAATTTTTGGATTCGTGTTATATAGTTCGAAAGCACCATTTAAAATAATAGCTCGAATTAAAGGAGAAATTCTTTCTCATTTTCAGTTTTTATTTAATAATGCATTTAAAGATTTGCGTAAAAATGCATAGTTTCTTGCTATTAGTTCTAATCTTAGTAACTCTTCACGATCTAGAAAAAACTCTTCAAAGGCTTCTTCCACTTTAATTGACTCTTCTAATAATTCATATTTGTATAAAACAGCAATAACTGTTTTTCTCATTTCTCTTCTTGATTTTTTTTGTTGTTGCATATGCGCTCCTTATTTAGTTTCTAAATTATATTATAATTTAGAATTTTTTCAGCTTAAAGAGTATGAAAATCTAATGCTTAATAATAGAGTTATAGATAAAAAATAATAAAAAATATCCTCACTTGGATATTTAACATAATGATAAAAATTATTCATTATCTTGACTACTAGCACGCATTATTGTCTCAAAAATTCCAGGTTCTGAATTTTGATCCTCATTAGTCATATTAAGACCAGTTTTATCTTCTAAATTTGCTTGTACTCTTTCATATTTTTCTGGAAATTTCATAATAGATATAGCCTCATGTACACCATACATATCTACTAAGAAAAATTGTTTAAAAATAAATCTATTAAATCAATTTAATTTTGTGCTTTTATAAAACGCAGCCATTTGTGACTTATATTGAGCTAAAAACTTTGCTGATTCACGAATTGACGGATTAATTACCAACATAATGTAACAAATATGGCAAATTACAATAATTGCTACAAACAATATTAAAGCAATATACCACATTTGAGATAAAAATACGCCTAGAAAGATAGCTGATATAACAATGGCGAAAGGAATAAACAAAAGCAATTTTACTAATAAGTTCTTTTTATAAAATTTTAAAGATTGAAGTAGACTTTTTTCAGCTGTTAAATATTTTTCTTTATCTAATGCATTTAATTCATTCATAGTTTTCTTCATTAATTCTCCTTGCTATTGGTATCTTGTTCTGTTTTACCATCGTTTAATAATATATTAACTTGCTCTTGATCATAAAGTTCGATAATGAAAAAATATTTAAAAATGAATTTGTTAAAAAACGATAGTTTAAAGTAATATTCTTTAAAATAAGGCTTATAATTTTCTAACTCCTTCTCCATTTTTTTAATTCCAGGGTTTATTCTAAATGTAGAATAAACTCAATAGCAAATTAATGTAACAATGCAAAGTGTTAACAATATTCATCCTGCAACTGTACTCCATTTAACAAGAGAAATAATAGCAAATACTGCCATAAGCACTGGCAAAATAAGTAGTGCTCTAATCAAAATTATTTTTCAATATTTACTCATTGCTTTATCGAGCGATATTTTCGCTTTTGCATTAGCTTCTTGATTTTGAATTTCTTCCATTTTTTCCTCTACCATATACCCTTATTTCTAGCTTGCTTTACTATAGAAAATATATTATGTTTGCTTTTATCTTATATATTAAATATTATAACTTATATTAAACATTATAAATTAATTTTATTATGTGGTGTATTAGATATAAAAACACCACCTGCTAGAGCAGATAGTGGAAATACTATATGTTATTTTACATTGAATAGTGATTTAGATTCATCAACGTTTGAGTTTAATTTCTTTAATTCAGCTAAGATTAATTCTTCTGTCGTAGGAGCTGGAGCAGGTTCTGCTGGTGCTTCAACAACTGGGTTTTTAAGCTCTTTACGGTAAGCTCTGTAATTTCTGATTAGGAAGTAGAAGTATAAGATTCCGAATACTACTGCAGATACAATAATAAATTGGATTAATGCAGCTAAGAATTTACCGATATAAATTCCACCTGTAATTACTCCATCCTTATCTTTTAATTCTCATAAAACTCAATCTGTTGTTGATTTTCCAAATGCTCTTGTAATTGCAGACATAATAATATCATTTGCAAATGATGATACTAATGCTGTAAAAACTCCCCCAAGTAAGAAACCAATTGCTAACATCAATAAGTTTCCACGTTTCAATTGAGCTTTAGATTCTGATCAAGATTTTTTATGTAAATCATTGCATGTTGATTTTGATGACATAGTAACTCCTTTTTTTGTTTCTGTTATTATCTTATCACTTTTTAAATTATATTTGAATAGACTTTGATATTTTAGCATAATATTTAAAACTAAAAAGTTGTTTTTTGGACTAAAAAAATGTTATTTTCTTATTTTTTAATTAGGAAATTAATATATAACATTATAAATTTCATTAAATATATTTAATCATTATTATATTTTTCGACTATTTCTTTAGTTTGATATGATAAATGTTTTTAAATGAACAAAAGAAAATTTTATTCACTAGCCTATTGGAGTATTTGTTATTGTCAAAATGTAGAAAAGTGAAATAATTATATTATGATGATATTGTTTATTTAATTAATATGCGAACAAGAATTTTAAATAAGGTTAGTTTAATTTAAGGAGAAAATATGAAACGTAACAAATTATTCATTTTATTAGGGTTTTCTTCACTCTCAATTGTATGTGCTCCTTTGGTGGCAGGTGCATGTAATAAACTTGATGATAAAATTATTCAAACTAATCCAAGTGATGGTTCAGGCGACAGAAACAAAGAAGAAATTCCAGCATTAATTGACTTAAAATCTTCAGACCCTAATGTAAAAATGGAATTTAATAAAGAAACAAAAGTAATGACAATTAAAAATGCTCCAACTATTACTTATAAAATTTTAAGTGAATTTATTAGTAAGCTAGATGATGAACTTATTCATAACGTTGGAGATATTACTCTAGAATGTCCTGATACCAAAACTATTTGAGCTGAATATCCAGGAGATACATCAATAAAAGTTAAAAAACTTATTGCTCCAAAACTAGAAAGTGTAAACGGATATATCCAACGAATTTTTGGTGCGCCAAAAAGACCATGACTTTTTAAAAATTTAAGTGATGATAAAGTGATTATAAATGGTCTTTTGATTAAGTGAGATAATGCATCAGGGAATATAGCAGATCCTAATGTAACTAAAATTGTAAAATATGCTTTTATGGATACTGCAAAAATTACTGGAGTAGATTTTCCTAATGTCAAAAATATTGATGGCAAAGCATTTTTAGGCCCAGAAGGAAAAATCTTCCCTGACATTAACGACAAAATTGTATTAAATGGAATATTAATTAAATATCCAAATGCAACAGGTGAAATTAATGATGATAGTATTAAAAAAATATTCCCAAAAGTCTTTTATGGCAATGATAAAATCACTTCAGTTTCATTCCCTAATGTAACTGAAATTGATTATTGTGCATTCGAAAATGCTAAAAATTTAATTTTAATTTCAGCACCGAAATTAGAGGTTATTGGTAATAGTGCATTCTACAATGCTGAAAGCTTAAAAATGGTTAGCTTCCCTAAAGTTACAACAATTGGTGAATTTGCATTTTACAATAATAAAAACTTAGAACATATTGAATTACCTGAAGTCAAGTCAATTGATAAAGCTGCATTTAATATGACACCAAAATTACCAACTAAAATGATAATTAATAAGATTTTAGTTAAATGAGATGATGCAAAAGGAGCAGTATCTGATAATGATGTCACTGCTATAGTGGGTGCTATTTTCCGTGATAATAAAGAAATAACTTCTGCTTCATTCCCTAATGTAACCAATATTTCTGATGCTTTATTCGAAAACGCTGAAGCGCTAACAACTGTTTCATTCCCTAAAGCAACTAACATATCTGATTATGCATTTAAAAAAGCTTCAAGCCTAACAAATATAGATGCACCAAATGTCACAAGAATAGGAAATGAAGCATTTAAAGAAGCAATTGAATTGACATCCGTTTCATTTCCTAAAGTCACATTCATTGATACATTGGCATTTTCGGGAGCTATTAAATTAAAAACAGCTGATTTCCCTAAACTAGAGCAAATAGGTGATGCAGCATTTTCAGGAGCTGATCATCTTGAAAAAATACCTACCGTAACAAAAAATTAATAATTTTGTATTAGTCAGTGCTTATATTGGCACTGACTTTTTTAGCCTTGTATAGCTTTTAAAATTTTATTTTTTTAAAAAATACTTTGCACATACAGAATGAGTGAAAATATATCTTTTTATAAAAAAGATTATAATTAAGTTATAAATAAAAATAATATAAAAGGAAGGAAACTGCAAAAAAGCACTAAATCTATTTTACTACTCACAAATTTCTTTTTTGTTAAACCATTTTTTGTTCAATTAGAGAGAAAAATGTAAATTATTAATTTCAAATAAAGTATAACAACTGAAACCGAAAAACCATATTACTAATAAAAAACTTAAATTTACTTAGGAGAAACTACAATGCAAAAAGTTGGAAAATTTTTATTAATCACAATAGGTGGGCTAGCTATCGGATCTGCTGCTGTTGCTATTCCAAGTGTGATTAATAAACAACATCTAGACTATAAAAAAGAACAGAATGAATTGAAACTTGCTGAAGCAAATATAAAAGTAGACCTACAAAGCAGAATTTTTAAACAAAATACCTTGCCTTATGAAGTGAATCCCGGTGATATCATTTTTTCCGGCTACAATAAGTCGTTATTTGATGTTTCACTTGTGGGATTTATAGATGAGTTAGTTGAAACCCAATTAGGTGCAACAACAAACAATTATACAAAGGAAAATAATAATCATATATCTTACTTAGAACGCAATAATAAACATGGTGTTATAACATTTAGATATAAAATACAATCTAAAAAGTATGCTGATTTATTCGCAATTAAGAAGGCAAGAATTGATGGATTTAAACGATTTGACCCATTAAATCCAATAAAAAAAGCTAATGATTTAGCTGAAAAAATTAAAATTCCAATTATGCAAGCATACGAAAAGGTGGCATCAAATGTAGACAATCGTTTAAATAATAAACAGATTGATGCAATTAATGCATATGGGGAACAAATTGCAAATAATCTAGCTGATGAAAATTTAGCTCTATTAACTATAGTTGATAAAGTTATTTCGGATGAAAAACTAGCTTGAACCGGCTTATTACACAAGGATTTTGCAGTAAAACTAAATAGCATATTGACTGATATTTTACAGCAAGCAATTAGCTTGAAAAGTAATAAAAAGGGCATTGAGCAAGTCAAAGAATATTTATCATCTACAAAAATGTCAGAAATTAAAAAAGAATTTGTTAAGCTTCTAAATAATGATTCAAACACAATAGTTTCAATTATTAAATCACTTTTAGAATCTTTAAAAAATGATAAAAATGCAAAAAATATTACAACATTAGATTCATTTATATTAGAAATGACTGCATTTTTCCAAACTAAAATAAAAGAAATAACTGATAAGATCAATGGGATTTCATTTAATAATGAAACTAATTTAACCATTGCTTTGAAGAAAATTGAAGATTTATTGCCAGATTTTAAAAATGATGTTGTCGAAAAAATTCGTAAATTATTACCTGAAGAAATAGAATACAATGCAGTAAAAATAATTCTTGAACCAAAATATCAAGCAATAGAAAAACAAATAGAAACAAATCTAAAATTATCAATTGTTAAAACTAATAGTTTAGCTAATTTGATTGATGAACTTAAATTAGGGAGTGAATCTTCAACCGTTGAATCTAAAAATGTAATCTCTTTTACATATAATGATGGAAAAAATGATACGAGTATCAAATATAACGTTGATGCTAAAAAATTAGTTATTCCAGATGCTGAGATTATTTCTTCTGATATGTTTCAATATGCGCTCGATAAATTGCAAACTATCCCAGGTATTGATACTGATAATTTGACTTTAAGTTGCCCCAATGCAAAAGTGATTCCAGGAAAAGTTGAAACAAATATAAAAATTACAAAATTAGAATTACCAAAAATTGAAAATGTAATTTTTTCAAATATGTCAAATAATCAGAAAGAATTCAATAATAGAATCACAAGATATCTTAGTGATGATAAAGTTGTCCAAAATGGAATTTTATTTAAATGATATGATCCAATAGGAAATATTGATGATAGTTCTATTACACAAATTATACCTTATGCATTTAACAAAACTGATTATGTAAGATCGATAAAATTACCTAATTTACAGCGTGTAGGCAACAATGCTTTTGGTTCTGTAAACTATCGTTTAGGCGTATTTCCTAAAATTAAAGGAAAAATTATACTAAATGGGATTTTAATCAGATGAGATGACAGCACTGGTGAAATTTTTGATGATCAAATAACTAAAATTGCACCTTTAACATTCTTTGGAAATCAAAAAATAACATCAGTTTCATTCCCTAATGTTACAGAAGTTGGGGATCATGCATTTTTAAATGTTCCAAATTTAAAAACAATTAACTTGCCTAAATTACATTCATCTTCATATTATTCATTTTCAGAAACTGACAAAATGGATCATAAAGTCATCATAAATGGTATTTTAGTTAAATGAGATAATGCCGAAGGTGATTTAAGAGATGATAGTATAATTGGAATTGCGAATAGTGTTTTTTCAAATAATGAAAAAATCACCTCAATTAATTTTCCTAATGTGATAAATGTTGGAGAATTTGCATTTAAAGCTGCAAAAAATTTAAATTCAATAAACTTACCAAAAGCAAAATATATTCGTCAAGGAGCATTCACTGGTGTTGAAAAACTAAATGAAGTAGCGCTGCCTAATGCCGAAATAGTTGAAAGCAATTCTTTTTCAAATATCACAAACCTTCAAACCATATCACTTCCTAATGTTAAGTATATTAGTGAAGAAAATTTTTATAGAACACCTAACTTAAATGGTAAAGTACTTTTCAATGGTTGTTTATTTAAATGAGATAATGCTGAAGGCAAAATTTTTGATAAAGAAGTTAAAATCATCGCAAACGATGTATTTAAAAACAACACTAAAATAACATCAGTTTCATTCCCTAATGCAACTTATATTGGACAAAATGCTTTTGCTAATGCAACAAACCTTAATTCAATTAATTTACCTTCTCTTTTAGTGATTCAAAATAAAGCTTTTGATAATACACCAAGTTTAACTGGCAAGATAGTACTCAATGGTATTTTAGCTAAATGAGACAATGCAGAAGGTGATGTTAGAGATGAAAACATCTTGAAAATAGGGCCAAATGTTTTCCAAAATAATATTCAAATAACATCAGTTTCATTCCCTAATGTTACAAGTATTGGAACAAGTGCTTTTGAAGGTGCTACAAACATTAACTCAATTGTTGTGCCAAATCTTCACACTATTGAAAATAAAGCATTCAATAATACACCAAGTTTAACTGGCAAGATAGTACTCAATGGTATTTTAGCTAAATG
>NZ_JBLVZU010000005.1:0-94581 GCF_048284415.1 Mycoplasma paraquilae | reverse complement strand
TAAAAACAATCAAAATATTACCTCAGCATCATTCCCTAATGTTACAAGTATTGAAAAAAATGCATTCGAAGGTGCAATAAACTTAGTGTCAGTTTCATTTCCTAATGTTATAAGTATTGAAAATGAAACATTTAAAGGTGCAATAAACTTGACATTGGTCAATATGTCAAAATTGGAGCAAGTAGGGTATCGAGCTTTTGAAAACACCCCTAAACTCACAAATAAAATAGTAGCGGGTGGTAAGTTAATTAAATGATCTAATGCTAGTGGTGATATTGCTGATGATAGTGTCACCAGCATTGCAGCTGGAGTGTTTAAAAACAATCAAAATATTACCTCAGCATCATTCCCTAATGTAACCAAAATTGGATACGAATCTTTTGCTGGAGCAACTAATTTAGTAAAAGCAAATTTTCCTAAATTAGAGTATAAAGAATATAATGCATTTGAAAACACACCAAAACTAATTAACAAGCCTACAGAAAAGTGAAATTAATTATAAACTCAAAATAACAAGCTTAGTAATTGGTTTGTTATCATAAAAGTAAAGCTCAGCACCTATCAGTGCTGGGTTTTTAAATAAAAAAGCCTATGCCATAGGCATAAGCTTACAATTACTTAAATTATTGTTTGATAACTTCAACATCAACAATACTATCACCATCTTTGAGGTTAATGATTTTAACCCCTTTAGTGTTACGTGAAGCCTCTGAAATTTGATCAACTTGAGTACGAATTGTAACACCTGAAGAAGTAATAACTAGTAATTCATCACTTGGGTTAACAAAGCGAGCAAAAACTAATTTTCCGGCTTTTTCTGCATTAATTCCAGTTACCCCTTTAACACCACGGTTAGTTAGTCTAAATTGATCTTTAGAAGTTAATTTTCCAAATCCTTTTTCTCCAAGTGTTAGAACATAATCCCCTTCATTGTCTGCAGAAGCTGAAATTACTTCTTGACCAGGAGCTAGCGAAATACCTTTAACTCCTAAAGAAGAACGTCCAAGTGGTCTAACATCATCTGATTTAAACATTACGATATTTTTAACATTATTAGCTAGTAAAACAGCATCATTTTCACCAATTACAAAAGCTCTTACTAATTGGTCACCTTCACGTAGTTTAAATGCAATTAGTCCATTTCTTCTAATGTTGCTAAATAAGTTAAGTTCAGACTTTTTAAACATACCTTGTTTAGTTACAGTTACTAAATATTGATTATCAGCATAAGAATCAATATCTAAAATTGAAACGATCTTTTCACCATTTTCAGTATCAAGCCCTTGAATAATATTGATAAACGGTAATCCTTTTGATTGTTTAGAACCTTCAGGGATTTGGTGTCCTCTAAGGCTATATACTTTTCCATAGTTTGAAAATAGTAATAAGTCTGTATGAGTTGAAGCATGAATAATCATTGCTATATCATCATCGTCATAAGTCTTCATTGAAACTGAACCCATTCCGCCACGACGTTGAGTGTTGTATTCATCTAGATCCATACGTTTTACATAGCCTTTTGAAGACATTGTAATAACAATTTCTCTTTCAGGAATTAAATCTTCATCCGAAATTGAACCAACAGCAGAAGCATCAATTACAGTTCTTCTTTCATCATTGTATTTTTCTTTAACTTCTTGTAATTCGAGCACTATTTCATCAATAAGTTTAGTTTCGGATGATAAGATATCTTTGTAATGAGCTATTTCAACTTGTAGTTCAGTGATTTCTGCATCCATCTTTTCAATACTTAAACCTGTAAGACGACTTAAGCGCATCTCTAAAATAGCTTTTGTTTGTTTTTCACTTAAACCAAATCTTTGACCTAAAGCTTGTTGTGCATCTGCATCTGTCTTAGATTTCTTAATAATTGCCACAACTTCATCAATATTAGAAACAGCAATTTTTAATCCATCTAAGATGTGAGCTCTTTCTTCAGCTTTATTTAAGTCAAATTTTAATCTACGAGTTACTACTTCTTTTTGGTGATCAATAAAGACTTCTAAAGCTTGTTTTAAGTTTAAAGTTTTTGGTTCATTATTAACAATAGCAACTAAGTTAAAATTAAATGTAGTTTGGATATTTGATTTTTGGTATAGCTTATTAAGTAAAATATGAGGATTTACTCCTTTTTTAACATCAATAACAAGTCTAATACCTTCACGATTAGATTCATCTCTTAAGTCAACAATTCCTTCGATAACTTTAGTTTTGTGTAATTCAGCAATTTTTTCAATAATAGTAGTTTTCTTAATTGCGTAAGGAATTTCACGAATAATAATCTTGCTTTTTCCATTACTTTGTTCAATTACTTCACACTTAGAACGTACTGGTATACTTCCTCTACCTGTTTCATAAGCTTCTAAAATACCTTTAGTACCTAAAATAATCGCTCCGGTAGGGAAATCTGGTCCTTTAATATATTGCATTAATTCTTTGACTGTAATTTCAGGGTTTTTAGCGAGTGCAATTGTAGCATCAATGGTTTCTCCAAGGTTGTGTGGAGGTATTTCTGTTGCCATACCAACAGCAATACCCGAAGAACCTGAAACAAGTAAGTTAGGAAAACGACATGGAAGCACTGTAGGCTCTTGTTCGCTACCATCATAGTTATCGACAAAATCTACAGTATCTTTCTTAATTCCATCAAGCATTTCAACTGCTATTTTAGCCATTCTAGCTTCAGTATAACGCATCGCAGCTGCAGCATCACCATCAATTGATCCGAAGTTTCCGTGTCCATCTACTAATGGATAACGCATTGAGAAATCTTGCGCCATTCTAACCATTGCTTCATAAACTGAAGAATCACCATGTGGGTGGTACTTACCAAGTACATCCCCAACGATACGAGCTGACTTACGGTGTTGACTACCTGGAGTAATTCCTAGCTCACTCATATCATATAAAATTCTACGATGTACAGGTTTTAATCCATCTCTTGCATCTGGTAAAGCACGAGAAACAATAACACTCATTGAGTATTCAAGGAATGATTGTTTCATTTCATTATCGATTACTACTGGATGTAGACCATCAGTTGGTTCAGTAATAATTTGTGATGTAACAACATATTCTTCGTTTTCTTGAGGAATTTCCTCTTCCTCTTCTTCAATAACTACAGGCTTTTTCTTTCTAAAAATCATTGTGTTGTTTTCTTCATATTCAAACTCTGTATCATCTTGAATTTTTACTTTTTCTTCTTCATTATCATTTACTAAGATTTTATCTTTATCATTCATGTTTTACCTCATAATTTAATTAATATAATTAATTAAATTATATAGATTTTTGTACTTTTACCTAATAAGCTACTTGAGTTTTCAACCCTATATAATAGAGGTAAAAATAAAAAAATCTAATACCGAAGTATTAGAAATTTAATTATTTGTTTTCTTCCGTTACATCTTCTTTATCATTTAATCATTCTAGTGCATTTGTAACATTTCCAACTTCACCAATAATTGTGATAATATCATCTTTTTGAATAACAGTATCACCAGTAGCACGTTTAAATGTATTACCTGTTTTAATTAATACAATTGTAATACCCATTTGAGATAAATGCAGATCTTTAATTTGTTTGTTTTCAAGTTCATTATTATTAACTTTAGTTGATCCTATAACAAAATTTCCGCCAATTTCTTGTAAATTTTGAGAATAACGAATGAAATTACGGTTTGTTGCAATAAGGGCTGCTCTAATTCCTGATTCATATTCAGGTCTAATAATAACATCTACACCAATTTGTTTTAGCACTCTAGCATGACGCTTAGAAGTAGCACGAGCAATAATATTTTTAACTTTTAATTCTAATAAAGCAGCAACAATTTCAATGTTATCTGAAACAGCAACAACAACTGTTTCTGCTTGATCAATACCAAGTGATTTTAATGTTCTTGTGTCTGCAGCATCTCCGATAACAATACGATCTACTTCATCTGCAAATAATTTAGCTGTCTCTTGGTCTTTATCTAAAACAAAAACGCTTTTTTCCATTTTGATCAATTGTTCTATTACTGCTTGGCCAAAACGACCGGTACCAATAACTACAATATCATTTTTATAATTTAATTTCATATATTCTCCTATCCAATCGCAACGTCGGCGTCGACGTATTCAAATGTACGTTTTCAGTTTTTCTTACGTTTTCAAACAAGTAACGTTGAAGAAATTCCAAATTGCCCAATAAACATAACGAGTATTAATGCTAATTTAGAAACAGTGTTTAAACTTTTAGTAATTCCAGAAGTTAGTCCAGTTGTCCCGAAAGCACTAGCGACTTCAAAAATAATGTTTTGGGTTGTATAAATTTCATTTGCATTATTTGTATTTGAAAGTGTTTGAATTTGCCCACCATAATCTTTAAATGATGAGAATAAAACTAATGAAGCGATAACAATTAAAATAAAAGCAATTGCTAAAACTTGTGATGACATATTAACTGTATCTTGATTGATTGAACGTTTAAACATTCTTACTCGAGGCAATCCAAACAATACCCGCACAATTCCCATAATAATTAGAGCAAATGTTGTTGTTCTAATTCCACCACCAGTTGAGGCTGGAGCAGATCCAATAATCATCATGAAAATAAAAGTAAAAGTAGATCCTTGTGTAAAGTGTTTGATATTAACGGTTGCAAATCCTGCACTTCGGGTTGAAAGTGAGGTAAAGAGTGTCGCAAAAGTTTTGTCAAATCAATTTCCATATAATTGACCATTTTCAAAAATTCATCTTTGTTGGTTTAGTAATGCATATTTTGGATCACTAAGTTGTTCTAAATGATGACCATTTTTAAATCACTCAACATATTGAGTGTGGAAAATATACATGTCATTTGTTGTATATATCTGACCATTTGCATGTTTTAAATTTTCAGGTATGTAATATTGGTTTCATAAAGCATAAGCATTTTGTGAACTGGCTTCAAATCCAATTGAAATTAAGAAACCTACAATAAAAACTAAAACATATGTTACTAATGAAATTTTTGTAAAAACCGAGAAATGATATGGTGCTTTTTCTCTTCTGATTTTATGCTTAATAAAGCAAGTTAAATCGTAAATTGCTGGGTATCCTATTCCCCCGATTACTAGCAAAATAATAAAACAAATTTGTAGGAAATAATTTTGATAATATGGCATCAAACTTGATGAAGACATAATATCAAATCCAGCATTATTAATTGCTGAAATAGTGTGGAAAATTCCAAATTTTAAAGATAAGAGGAAATTTCCTTGTGGTGAAATAAAATTCTGATTCATGTTTTTGATGTAATCAGGATCATTAGGTCTTAACCCATTAGATAACATTAAATCAATTCCATTTGTATGAATTGGCGAAGCAAAATAAAAATAAATTGTTAATGCAATACTAAAAACAAAAATAGATATAAAAAGGAATTTTATTGAAGAAATAATAATTTGAGTGATTTTAGCAATATCAGTTCCTCCACGTTCACTTTGGATTAACTTAATTTCACCAAGAGAGGAGGATTTTTTGCGGAAAATAAAATTGATAATAAAGAATTTTAAAGCAAATATTCCGATACCACCAGATAAAATTAATATTGCAATAATTGCTTGCCCAAAATCATTTCATTGTTGGAAGGTATCGGCAACGACTAACCCAGTATCGCTAAAAGCAGAAGCAGTAGTAAATACAGCATCAATATAAGAGATTCTATTTGCTGATTGATTTTGTGCTCATGGCGAAAATAGCAATAAGCTAGAAATTAAAACAATTAAAAAATAAACAAATAATAAATATTTTAATTTTGAAACATTCGATTTTCAGCGTCAAAAACGCATTATACTTTTAATAAACTTAGAATTTACTAATTTGCTTTTTAAGTTATATTTCAGTCGCTTCATCGTACTCCTAATTTAGTCTATAAAATGATTATATTAAATTTATATAAAAATATAAATTCAGTTAAAATGAATAATAATGCGCTTTTATATTTTTTTACCCTATTTTATAGGCACAAAAGTATTTACAATAGTTTTATCTTGTATTTAAAAACTATTTTTTCAATTATGAGCAAAGAAAATGACAAAAAATTCTTTTTTTCACTTGCTTTTAGATATATAAAAATTCACTTTAAAGTGAATTAATATGATTTATTGAATTTATTTATTTTTAGCATCATTCATAGACTTCATAATTTGTCTAATTTGTGATTCGCTTGCTGTTCTTCCCATTTGTTTAAACATGATACGAATCATTTTTTCATTAATAGGTGGGTTTTCTCTTAGTTGTTTTTCAAAGATTCTTTTAGTAACAAAAAATGTAACTAACGCAACAGCGATACCAACTAAAAGCACAACACCAATAATCATTCCAACAAAAGCGCCTGTTGTCATATTGACCATATTCACCTCCTATATTGCTTTATTTGTATTTTATTTTATCATATTTTTCTGAATTAAACTCTAATATAAAATTAGAGATTAAGTCACTAGCAGCTAATAAATCAGATATTGCGCAAACACCAATTGGTGAATGTAAATATCTTTGTGGTAATGAAATTGTTAAAGTAGCAGCTCCACCACGTGCATATTGTAATTCATGAGCATCTGTTCCACCGCCCATTGATACAAATTTATAAGCAGGAATATTGTGTTTTTTTGCTACTTCTTCCATTTGTGAAATAAGACCTGTGTCCATTAAGTTTCCGCCATCTTTAATTCTTAATGCAGCTCCTTTAAATAAAGCTGTTGTGCCAGGAATTGTTCCAATTGTATCGTGTGATGAAGTAGTATCCAATGCAATTGCGATATCAGGATTTACTATTGATACTGAAGTTTTAGCACCTCTAGTCCCAACTTCTTCTTGTACAGTACCAACCATGTATAAGTCACAGTCTAAATCAGCATTAGCAACGCTTTGTGCAATACGTTCAAATACAGCAACTCCTGCACGATTATCCATTGCTTTTCCGCCAATTAAATCTTCATTATCAAAAATAATTGTTTCTCCACTCATACGAACTTGGTTACCAATCTCTACACCAGCTTCAATGGCTTCTTGTTCAGATCTGAAACCAAAATCAGCATATAAATCATCATTAGAAATAGCTTTTGAAATTTTGTCTCTTTCCATGATGTGAATTGAAGTATGACCAAATACTCCTAAATATGTTTTTTTGCTTGTAATTAGCTTAGCTTTAGTTCCGATCACTGTGTTTGCTCAAATTCCACCAATTGGGCTAAGTAAAATTTGTCCTGACTTATCAATTCTACGAACAATATAACCAACTTCATCCATATGAGCAGCAACCATTACTTTAGGTGCATTAGGATTTTTAGAAGGTTTATGGAAAATAATTGAGCCCATTTTATCACGTGATACTTCATAACCTGTAATATTTTTTCTCAATTCATCAGCAACAGGTTCTTCATATCTTGACATTGCTTCAATTTCCATATATTTGATAATTCTTTCTTTAAATGTTTGATTCATTTCCACTCCTTAAATATAATATTTAAAGTTTATCAAATTATATTTAAAAATTTAATAAATAAGATTTAAATCGATAATCAAATTATTATTTTTTAAAAAAACACAAAAAAGCAAGCTTTATGCCTGCTCTTTTAAATTATTTGTTCTTGTTAGTGAATAATAATGTTATACCTATTAATCATAAAATTGTTCCCATAATAGCAATATATGCTCATCATGGTAATGAAACACTAGCAGCTTTAATGTCTTGAATTATTGCACTTCTAATTACATTATCAATGTTTTTCATCGCTGGAGATTGAATAATATTTTTTAATGCATTAATATCTTTTGATTTTAAACTACTTGCTGAAGTATTTAAGATATCAAAATATTTATTTTCTAAAATTATATTTTCAAAATCAGCATATTTATTATTGCTTTGTTTATTTAATTCATTTACACTTTGCTTAAATTTTTCAAAATCATTATCGCTTAAAGAATCTACAATATTAATTAATGCTTGCCCATTTTTTTGCTCTTTTATTATTTTGGATGAAAGCGATTCAACAGCATTTTTATCTTGAGAATTAAATAGGTTTATGTCAAAATGAATTCCATTAATTAGAGTTTGTAATTCATTTAATAATTTTGGATAATTTTTATCTTTAATTGAACTTGCTTTATATTTGTTTAAAGCATCATTTAAACTCATAAATTGCTCTAGTCCAAAAATAATTTTATTAATATCCGATAAAATTGCATCTGCTACATTAGGGTCTATTTGACCTAATTGCTCTTTTAATTGATTAATTTCAGAATATGAAATTTTTGGTGCTTTATTAATTTTATCAATTAAATTATTTCTTAAATTATTTAAATCATTCTCGATAGTATTATTATTTTTTGTTGCTTCTTCTAATACTTTTACTGCTTCTTCAAATGTTTTAGCATTATTGTAAGAATTTCGAATGTTTTCTTTAGCTTCACCTGATAAATTATTTAATTTAGCAATTTCATTATCAATTTGTGGAACTTTATTATTTAAAACAAAATGTTCTTTTTTACTAAATTTATTTATTTCATTAGCTAAAAGAGCTAATTTATTTAAATCTTTTTCCAAATTATCAGTATGAATTTTGTCAACAGCACTTTGCATTGTATTAACAACTTCATATTTTTCTTTAGATTGGCTTAAAATCTCTTTAAACTTTTCTTGTAAATTAGTTGGTGCATTAAATAAACTGTTTGAATTTAATAATTCATTATAAATATTTAGTTCATTATTAGCTTTTGTTTTAATATTTTCAAAATTTTGTGTCCCATTAATATCATTTAATGCTATTTTTAAGTCTGATAAATATGTAGCTATATCCATAGGATCATTATTATTTATTACAATACCATCATTTTTGTTTAAAACTTTTCGAGCCTTTTCAAGTATTTGTTCATAAGCTGATTGTTTATCTGGATCAGCATAAGTAAAGTTTATAGAACTAAATGGTCTATTAGTTAAACTTGAATCTATATTATCTACAAATGCATTCAACTCTTTCATATTTGTATTTAACTCATTAGCCTTATTAACAATAATATCAATTTCTGCATTTGCATTTGCTAATTCTTCTAATGATTCAGGGTTGTCTAATACTTCTTTTATTTCTTTATAAACCAAAGCTTTTTGTGCATTATTTAAGCTTATTAGCTTAGCAATTTTTTCATTTATCACTTTTGCAACGTAATTTGCTAATTTTTGTAATTTATTTTGTTTATCAATAGCATTTTGTTCAAGATTATCTTGATGTAACATTTTGCTTGAAGCATTATAAATTTCATTAGTAAATTGTGGTAAATCATTTGCTACTTTTATGCCTTGATCATATGAGTTTTGCAAATCGTTTTTTCTTATTAAATCTTGTAATTCTTTTACAGTTTCAACTACATCTAAATAATTTAAATCATTTCCAATAATATTATTTTGAGAGTTTTGAATTAAAGAAACTATTTTATTTTTTAATTTTTCTGAAGGTTTAACTTGATTATTATTAATTGATTGATTAATATTTGTAAATAAATCATTTAAGGAAGTAAGTTGTGATTTAAAAATATTTTTCGGTTCTTCAATTGCATCTTTTAATGCTTTTGCGGCTGATTCATAATATTTTTCATCTTGATTATTTTGAGATAATGCTGTATTAGCACTTTCCAATGCTTTTGAAATTAACTCACGCATTTCTGCTGTAATTGAATTATCATTTTGACCTTCAAGTAAACTGAATTTATTAAATAAATTATTTGCATCATTAATTTGGTTTACTAATGCATTTTTATTATATGCAGAAAGTAATTTATCAGTTACATCTTGAGTTATTATTGGATCATTAGTTTCTAAAGTTTTTTCTAATTCTTTTGCTTGATTATAAATTTGTCCCAATGGTTGAGAAAGAATCCCATTGTATTTTTCAACTAACTTAATTGCATTATTTAAATTGTTATTTGCTAAAACTTGTTCTAGTTTATAAGCTTGCTCATTAAAGAAATCAACATCTTCTTCAGAATATTGATTATTCTGATCTCTTAATAAACCTAAAGATTCAGAAATAACTTGTTTAGTTTTTTCCATCATAGGTTGAGAAGTATTTTCGATTTTATCATATGCCTTAAAAAGGTTTTCTTTTTTCATATTAGCTTCTAATTTATTTAAAGCTTCTCTGTAGTCTAAGCTTGTTGCCTCAGAATCAGCAAGCACATCATTGGCTGGGTTTAAACTAATTTCATTAA
The DNA here is from genome assembly GCF_048284415.1 of Mycoplasma paraquilae. Taxonomy (NCBI): domain Bacteria; kingdom Bacillati; phylum Mycoplasmatota; class Mollicutes; order Mycoplasmatales; family Mycoplasmataceae; genus Mycoplasma; species Mycoplasma paraquilae. The sequence goes on along the minus strand of NZ_JBLVZU010000005.1, from coordinate 84,354 downwards.
AGGACTGTGATTTTTTAATTTCATCAGGTAAGTTATTAATAGCATTAGATAATTTATTTTTATCAATTTCTCTTTGCAGTAAAAAGTAACTATTAACAATATCTGCTGACCTAACATTAACACCAGAAATTGTTTTTTTAGCTTCTTGAATTTTCTTAGTTAGTTCAGATGAAGCAGGATCAACTAAGTTAGCTTGCTCGATTAATGAATTCATCATTTCTTTTAACTCTGAAAGAAGTTTTTTAGCTTCTAAATTGATTTTGTTTAACTCTTCAGCAGCTTTATTATATTCTTTAGAAGATAAATCATTGTTTTGATATATCTTTAAAGCGTTTTCTTTAGCTACTTTCAAATTATTTAAACGTTGTTCAATCGAAAGATCTTCTGGTAAAGGATGAATGAAATCATCTGTATTCAATAAATCAACTAATGTACTTGCTTCATCAAGCGATACACCTAAAAAATTCTTCTTTTGCGCATTTTTTAAATTTTTATAAGCTTGATTAATTAAATTAGAACCTTGATTATTTTTATCTCTCAGATTTTCCTGTTTTAGTTCAGCTAGAATATTGTTGTAGTCACTATCTAATGAATTTGTTTTTGAATCAATTATTAAATTGTCATTATATTGCTGAATAATTAATTTTGCATCAGCTACAGCATTTTTGTATTCAAGAGATAATTCTGTTTGATCATCATTTAGGCCATTAATTAATGAAGCCATATTAAAGTATGATGCATTAGCATTTAAATATTCTTTTAATTTATTAAAACTTGAATTTGTACTTTGGTCTAATTGAAATTCTTTAGCATTAACAACATCACTAATTTGGCTTTCTAATAATTTTTGATTTTTAATGAAATTATTATAAAATGGCAAGGAATCTGATTCATCTAATGGTTTATTTATGGATTGCTTTAAGTCATTAGCGTATTTATACAATGAATTAGTATTTGTTTCATTATATGTTTTAACAACATTATTTTTAATAATTTCTTTTAAAGATTGCAAACTATTTTGTTCATTATCTAAATTTAATGTATTAATATTCTGTGTTCATTGTGAAATAATTTTGTCATTATTAGAAATTTGATTTTTCAACATTTCTTGACGTTCATCTTCAGAAACTAATTCTTGTGATTTTCTGTTAGTTACAATTAATTCATTTAAAACAGAAGTAAATTTTAATTGGCTAATAGCATTGTTTATTTGTTCGCTAGTAGCGTTGCTATCATCATAAATTGATTGAGAATTTTTTATAATATTTGTTAAATATTCGGATTTAGGATTAATTTCATTTACTTCATTTAACAAGGAATTTAAATTTTGTTTTGCTTGTGTTTTAATTTTAGTTTCTTGAATTAAATCTCTAAGATTTTGAGCCATTTCATCAATTTTTTGCTTTGATAATTGATTTGGTTCAACATTTATAGCATTCTGTATCGCATTAGTAAGTTCTAAATTATTTAAAACTTTATTTTCCTCTTCTGCTTCCTCGATAGCTTTATTCAATGTATTCATTAAAATAGCATTTTTTAAGGCTTCTATAGTCGAATCATACTGTGAGTCAGTTTTATTATCATATATTGATTTGCTGTTCGCTAATTGTTCTTTTAATTTTTCAGAAGAAACTTTAATTTGTTCTGCTTCTTTAATTAAAACGCTTAAATTATCAAATTTAATTGCATTTTGCAATTTTTTAACTTCATTATTTACTTCTGTATTTTCAGGTAATGTATTGGCTGATTGTAAATTAGTTAATATGTTGACTGCATTTTTTAATTCAGTTTCTAATTCTGATGATTTATCGTTTATTTTATTAGCATTTTCCATTTCTGCATATAAAGGCTCTAAAACAACTGCATTTTTTGCTTCTTGATGTAAAGTATTTAGTTCTTCTTCAGTTAAAGCAGCATTAATTTTATTTAAAATATCTGCTTTTTTAGATTTTAACTCAACAGGTGAATTGTTTGCTACTTTATTTAGTTCTTTACCAATATTTTTTATTATAGTATCTTTTTTTACTTGATTTAAGTTTTCATTCAAACTATCAGTTAATGCTTTAGCAGCTTCTAACGAAATATTTCCTTGCTCAATATCTTGAAGGTCATGCTTTGATAAAACAACTTTTGCTTTCGTTAATGCATCATTTAATTCATTTTTAGCGTCAGAGTTTTGCAATTCATTATAATCTATTTCGTTATTTGTGACAAAATTATCAGCATTAATATAAGCTTGCTTAAGTTGCAACATTTGTGAATCTAAATTTTGTCCTAATTCTAAAATGTTTGCTAATTTATTAAAATTATTTGAATTTTGTATTTGGTCAATTAAATTTTTCTTTTGATATTCTGTTAAATTGGTTAACTCTTCTAATGAACTTAATGTATCTTGCTTTTTAGTTTCAAAAGCATTGATATTAGATTCAATATCTGAACGAACTTTTGCTAATTCTTTTTGCAATTCTTGTAATTGTTCAATTGAGACATTATCATTTAATGAATGACCTGAAAATTCAGCATTATATTTTTTTAATAATGAATTATATTTTTGAATTGTATCTTCTGATAATACTTCTATATTTTTTGATTTCAAAATATCTAATTCTTTTTTAGCATCTGCCAGATTGTTGGCTAATGTATTTAGTTGAGTGGCTAAATTAACAATTTCATTAACATCTTGGGATGAATTAGCATCATTAACTTTGTTTTTAAGCGTTTCTTTGTAAGTTTGACTTAAATATTGATTTTTTTCAATTTCTTCGATTGCACGTTTTTTTGATTCTTTTAAGTTAGCATCTCCATTTAAATTGCTAAGGCTTTTATTAATATCATTAACATTTCTTGCGATATCCAAATAATCAAAAGCAGTTAATCCATTTTGATTATTTTCGTTTTCATACAACTGAATTAACTCATCAACTTTGGATTTCAATTCCGGATCAGCTTCATTATATTGTGGAGATTGTTTAATATTTTTAGCATTTGAGATTGCTTCTAAATATTGGCCCATTATTTCATTTAAATCGTTTGATTCATTTATAAGTGGATCAAGATTGTTTACATTAGGCAATAAGGCAAGCTTATTAATAATCAATTCTTTTTGTTTATTAGTTAAATTAATTTGTTTATCAATATTATTTGCTTTAAAGTTTTGAATATTTTCTAACTTTTTCTCAAATTCATCAGCTTCTGAAGATGAATTTAAATTATTAATTTGACTTTTTAAATCATTTTTTGCCAACTCTGAAATTGGTAATTGATCAATTTTATTATTTAATTCATTTTGACGTATTTGGGCATTGCCTAATAATTTAATAATATTTAATGTTTCACGTTTTTTAATATTTAAATCTTCAATTGTTGCTGATGGAGATAATGTTGATAAATAAGTAGAAAAATTATCAACCATTTCATCATACTTTTGCTTAACTTCTGGGCTAGATAATTTATATTTTGGTTGTTCTTTTATATTTTTTAGAGCAGTTAAATATTTATATCCCAAATCAGAAACCTTATTAGATTCGGATGCTGAATCAATAATTGCATTACTTGATTCTAAATTATTAATTGGTGTACTGTTTAACATTTCCTTGTAAGTGTTTTTTAATTCTTCAGGAAGTGACAATTTATTTAATTTAGCGAACTGAGAATCTAAATATTCATTTTTCGCTTCATTTAAAGCTTGCTTGTATTGATTTAATAATTCATTCATTTTTTCTGCATTCGCTTTATATGTATTATCTTCAAAATTGTTATTCAACTCTTCTAATTTCGCTTTAGTTTGGGCTAATTTAGGCGCAATATTAGAATTTAACAATAAAGTATTTGCAAGTTCTTTTTGTTCCTGTAATTGTCTATATAGCTCTTCTTCTTCAGGAGTCATTTTTCATTTACTGTTATCGATAATTTCTTTTGCACTAGAAATTGAATCAGCAATATTCACTAACTGAGTTAATTCAGTGGAGCTAATCTTATCATTTGAAATTATTTTTTTAGCATTATTTATCGTTTCAAGAACCTTTTCTTTTTCTTCAGGATCTGTAATTAGTTTATTTATATCTTCTGTTGCTAATTCTTCATTTATTTCGTTTAAAGTGTTAATTATTGCATTTGCTTTTGAATTATAGTTTTCTGAATTATTAACAAAAGCCTCAACATCTTCATAATTATTTAAACCCTTAATTTTGTCCTTAAGTGTTGCTAAAGCATCAGGAGAAAAATTATTCATTTTACTTTCAACAGCTTCAATTGCTACAGCTTGGTTTTGTTCACCATTTAATGCATTATATGCTGATTCTAAACTTCTCTTTAATTCTTCGATTTGTGATAATTCTATTGAAGATATTTTCCCTAAATTTTGTTCAGATAAAAAAGTGGTTTTAAAATTCTCTAATGCTGAATCAAAAGCTTGTCTTTTTTCTGTACTTGAAATTAAGTATCTAATTTCATTTTTCTTATCACTATATAAATTGAATGTTTCGACAATATTCTGATACTGATTTTTTAAATTATTAATGTTTTCAGTATTAACATTTAAATCTTCTGCATTAGTTAATCCTTCAGCAACTTTAGATAACTTGTCAAAAACATCTGCTGTTACCAAAGGTTTAATTGCTTTTAAAGCCTCAGTATTTGTTCTTTTGGCTTGAGAAAAGTTTTCAGCTGCTTGAGCTTTCAATGTATTTAATCTTGCTCTTTCGGCTTGGATGTTTGGATTTGATCCATTGTTAGGTCCGAAAATCTGGTTTAATAAATTTTGTAATTTTCCAGAACCCTCTCTACTTAGTCTGATAGTATGAATACCTGTATTGATATTTTTCATATCTTTTGTTTCTGTTATCACAACATTAAAATAATTAATTACATTTGTTTCCAAAACATTTTTTTGACCTGAAGTTAAATTTTTATAAAAATCTGTTCGCTTGTAAATTTCAGGGTCTAAACTACCAATTTGATCAAATAAATCTTTCATTAAATTTTTATAATCATTCACACCATTAATAATTCTGTCTTTATTTCCTCAACCAGCATATGAATTATGACCAGCTCCACCAATATTTCCTTGCATTGCAGCATACATTGTAAACATAATGGTTATTGGTCCAACATGTGTATAGCTTTCTAAATCGATTTCCTTGCTTGGAGTATCTAGTTTTGTATTAATATTTTTTAATGGAAGTATAAGATTTTTGTATGAACCTCAGTTTCCATTTTTATATAGTAATGGATTTAAAATATCTCTTCATGACTTTAATTTAGCTTTGAATTGCTGCTCTTCATGCACTGTTTCATCTCATAAAATCGCTTCTTTTGCATTAGGGTAGAAGAATGTTGCCATTAAGCGACGAACATTATCTGCATAGCTATTTTTGAAATATTCTGATGAATCAATATTCTTTATTCATCCTCATAAATTTTTATTATATGTGGTATCATTTAAACCACTTTTTGACATAAGAAAATAATACGGATCCCCAAAAGCCAATCCCTGTGCTGCTAAATAATATTTAGTTAAATAAGAATAAAATTTATCGATTTTTTGTTTAATAATTTCTAAATCATCAGTTGATTGAGAATTATTAATCATTTCTTCTAATTCGGGAATATCCCTGTTTCTAAATCCTCCAATCCCAAACTGAAATTTTAAAGATTGAACATATTCTTTTAAATTATTTTTGCTAGTTTCTAATTCATTTGAAATAATTAAATTTGTAGATGAAGAAATAGCGATTAATGGCGTCGCTATTCCTAATGTTGATGTAGATAAAATTAAATTTAAAATTTTTCTCTGTTTCATTTTATTTCCTTTCTTGTTTGCAAATACGCAAAATTACATAATAAAATTATTACAATTTTATAATATTTTTTTATTTGTTATAGTAAAAATAACTATTTTATTTTCTAATCTATAAAATAAAATTTTCTAATTATTTTCAATATAAAATTATGATTAAAGATTTATAGAACTTCTTAGGTTTATTATTGTTTTTTTGTATTAAATAAAATATAATAAAAACATGAAAAAAATTTATCTACATACTAATACTGAATACTCATTTCTTAATTCAACAATCAGAGTTAAAGATTTAATTTCCTTTGCCAAGAAAAATGATATGGAGTATCTACCTTTAACCGATATTGATAACTTATATGCTTTGCAGTATTATTGAGAAGCGCAAGCTGCTTTTGGAATTAAACCATTAATTGGTTTAGAGCTGCCTTTAAAAGAAGGATTTAGCGTTTTTTTACTAGCTAAAAACAATGAAGGATACCAATTTTTAAATGATTTAATTTATAAACGCACAAGTGGTGAAGAAATTTCATACTATGATTTGGAAAATGATGATGTTTTTGTAATCGACCATGAATTACTTGGTTTAAAAAATAAAAATATTCCTGTCAAAAATTATTTAAATAATTTTTATTTAAATTCTAAGACTGCTCAAGAAATTCAAACAGTTTATGCACCATGTAAAAAGGTATTAACAACTGAACAAAATGAATTAATTCCTATTTTAAACAGCATTGCAGGAAAAGAAAGCGAGAAACACTTTTACACTGAATATTTAGATGAAGACGATTTTAAAGCAATAGATCCTCAAGTGGCTAAAAATATCGAATTTATTGCTGAAAGTTGCAATGTTGTAATGCCTGATAAAAGTATTAAATTAGCTAAATTTCAAGGAAATGTAAAGGAAGAATTAGCTCGTTTGATGTCTAATAAAAAAGCATTGGATTTAATTTATACATATGGTGAAGATGTGGTTACCAAACGAGTTTATTATGAATATAATGTCATCAAAAAATTAGGTTTTCTAGATTATTTTTTAATCATTCAAGACATTATTAATTATGCAAAAAATAAAGGGATTGCAATCGGTCCAGGACGGGGCTCAGCATCCGGATCATTAATTTCATATTTACTAGGAATTACCGACATTAATCCTCTTGAATTCGATTTACTATTTGAAAGATTTTTAAATGTCGATAGAGTATCATTACCTGATATCGATATTGACATTCAAGATACTCGGCGTGATGAATTATTGCAATATATTAAGGATAAATATGGCGAAAATAATGTTGCTTTAATTAGTGTTTTTCAAACATTAGCATTAAAAAACTCATTAAGAGATATTGCTCGTTACCTTTCCATTCCAGTGCCAGAAGTTGATAAGATTTGTAATGCTTTAAAAAACAGTGACGAAAGTTTAATACAAGCTTATGAAAATAATGAAAAATACAAGATGCTAGTAGATATGTATCCAAAATTGCATCAATATGCTAGTCAAATTGAAGGTTTACCTCGGCAAGTTGGAATTCATGCTGCTGGGGTAATTATTTGCGATAGAAATATAAAACACATTATTCCGGTTTCAAATAACACCAACACCTTGCCGCAAGTGCAATTTACACTTAATTATCTTGAAAGATTTGGACTAATTAAAATTGATTTCTTAGGTTTGAAAAACTTAACAATATTGCAAGAAATAGAAGACCTTATCCCAAGCAATTATCAATTCGATAATTTAGTCGGAAGAAGCTATGGTAAGTTTATTGATCCAGATGTTGCTAAACTATTAAATAATTTGCTAACTAACGGGATTTTTCAATTAGAATCACCTGGTATGCAAAATGCTATTAAAGAAGTACGTATCGATTCCTTCGATGATATTTATGCAATTATTTCACTTTTTAGACCTGGACCAATGCAATATATTTCAACATACAGTAGAAATAAGCTAAATCCTAATAATATCGAAAAATTACATCCAGCATATGACGAAATTGTAAAAAATACATTCGGAATAATTTTATATCAAGAGCAAATTATGCAAATTGCTCAAAAAGTAGCTGGAATGTCTTTTGCTCAAGCAGATTTATTGCGAAGAGCTATTTCTAAAAAAGATGAAACAAAGTTACACAGTTATAAGAGTGATTTTTTTGCTGGTGGACTTAAGAATGGAATTTCGGCAGAAGTATTGGAAAAAATATATTCAAATATTGAGCGTTTTGCTGCATATGGATTTAACAAATCCCATGCTGTTGCTTATGCTCTTATAGCCTACAAATTAGCTTATTATAAAGTGAAATACCCTCTTATTTTTTATAAAGTATTGATTTCAAATTCATCATCTGATCAACAAAATATTAAAAAATATGTTGCTGATGCTTCAAGTCAAGGAATTAAAGTATTTTCACCTGAAATTAATCATTCATCAGAAATTGTTGAAATTGTTGATGAGCAGTTATATTTACCTTTGGTAATGATTAAGGGATTAGGTGCTGTTGCAGCACATAAAATAGTAGAAGAACGTAAGGTAAATGGTTCTTACAAGAGCTTTTTAGAAGCTTATTTAAGGCTTAGAAATATAGCTAATGTTTCCGAAAGTATTTTAGATAATTTAATTAAATCTAATACCTTTAGAGAATTTGGTGGAATTGATACTTTATTGAATGCTAAAGATAAATATGCTCTACCATTTAATAAATTATTTGAAGATTCATATAAAAAAGTTGATGGTGATAAAAGTGACTTACTTTTAAATTTCATCAAGTCACAAGGGATTAATGACATAGTAATGGAATTAATACCTACTAATTTAATTGAAGAAATGAAATCAGAAGCCAATTTACTTGGGGATGTATATAATGCATTAAATTCATTACAAGAATCAACCGGTTATAAACAAATAGTTGATGTTGGGCTAAGCCCAATTTGAGTTAAATGTCTTATGTCAAAGGTCCAAAAAGATGCAAAAGGTAGACCTAGAGTTTCATTAACTGATAAAAGCAAAAGTATTATGGCTTTTGGATTTACTTCTCGTGCTACTGAAATTTTAAATCACACTCAACCACGCATGATTGTTGCATTATTAAAATTATCAAAAGCTAATTACTACACATTTATAGATTGAAAAGAGATTCAAGATGAAAACAACAAATAATACCCACTTAATAATTGATGGAAATTACTTAATGTTCCAATCATTTTATGCTACCTATTATGGTAACCCCGATAATATTATGCGTGCTTCTAATGGAACTCCAACTAATGGAATTAACTTATTTTTACATCAATTAAATAAATTAATCGAATTTTATCATCCACAATATTTATATATTGCTTTTGACTCAAAAGATAAAAGTTTTCGGCATGAACTATATGATGAATATAAAGCAGGACGTGCTAAGGCACCTAATGAACTTTATGTTCAATTTAACTTAATTAAACAAATTTTAGATCTTTTAGGAGTTGTACAACAAGAATTGCCAGGTTTTGAAGCAGATGATTTGGTCGCAGCTTACTGTAAAAAAGTAGCTTTAAATGAGCCTAAAATTATTTTTTCAAGAGATAAAGATTTGCATCAATTAATTGCACCAAATATTAGTATTATTCAAAAAGAAAATTACGGATATTCTTTACTTACAAATGAAAACTATTTCGAAAACTATGGATTTTTACCATCTCAAGTAGCAGACTATAAAGCATTGGCAGGAGATAGCAGTGATAATTTACCCGGAGTAAAAGGAATTGGAGAAAAAACAGCTATTTCAATTCTCGAGAAATTTCATACTGTTCCTAATTTATATGCTTCACAGGATAAATGAAGCACTGAGCTAACTAAAGGAGTAATCAATAAACTGATTGCAGGTAAAAATGATGCTTTATTTTGTTTAAAAATGGCAACATTGAATCCTAATGTTGCTAGCTTTAATTCAGAAAAAGAAGCTTACATTTTAAAATTAAACATCAGAAATGCTCTACCATTATTAGAACAACTTGAACTTAGATCAATTATTGAAAAATGAAACAAATGATAGCAATTGTTGGACGGATGGCTTCCGGCAAAAGCACCTTTTTAGCTGCATGTGCTCAGTTAGGATATAGCACTTTTAACTGCGACCAATATGTTAGTTATTTATATAGCCAAGATAAAGAGTTTATTAAATTAATTGCAGAAAAATTTGGCACTTTTTTACTTAAAGATAATGTACTAGATAAGAGCAAAATTAAAAAATGAATTTTGCAAGACTCAACTAATTTAAAAAAGTTAGAAAAAGAGGTATTTTTAAAGCTAAAATCGCATTTATTGGAACATAAATATGATTTTGTAGAAATCCCAATTTTATATACAGATGTTGTTGACTTTGCGCCTTTATTTAGCTGTATTTTTCATATGCAAATTTCAGAGGATATCAGACAAAAATTTCTACAACAAAAGGGTGTGGATAACTTTACTTTGCAATTTTTAGATAACCAAAATGCCTATGATTGAGGGATAAAAAAATTTTTTCGTAAAAAAAAGGTTGTGCATATCTCATTGGATAAGCGTGATAATATAGAAAAAATTTCAAAAGTGCTTCATGAGCTTGCTATAGTTAGGTAAAATATGATTACTATCAAATATTTTTTACGTTAAAAGGAGCAAAAATGGACCTACAATATTCATATTTCGCAGTTGAAAAAAATTCAGAAATCACAAATGATGATTTAGTTAATTTTAGAGAGTTTTATGGGCCATTTTTAGGTTCTAACCCAGTCTTTTTATACCAATATTTATTAGATTATGTTAGAGATAGCCAATTTAAACGTTTTGCTTATGACTTTTTATCTTTAACTGTATTTTTAAATATGGATGAGGCTGCTTTGTCAAAAGCTAGAAGACAATTGGAAGCAACTGGTCTTATCAATACATACGCTGACCACAGTAAAAAAATTATGATCTTTTCATTACAAAAGCCATTGAATGCTTTTGGTATTAAACAAAATCAGTTAATTACTGACTTATTACGTGACAAAGTAGGTGAAGAAAACTATAAACACATGGTACTAGCAAAAACTCGTCCTGCCACTTATAGAGATGCGTTTGATGTTGAAGATGTTACTACAGATTTCTTTACTGAATTCGCTAATAATAGTCAAACAAATAAAAAACAAATAATGTTTCAAAATAGTTTTGTTGAAGATGTTTTACGTCTTGGTGAAATGAGAAAAAGTCGCCTTGAAAATGAAAAACTATCATTCTCAACAGCTACTAGACTAGAAATTGGTAAAATCAAGTATTCAAATGAATATGAAGCAATTTTAAAGCTAAATTCTATTGAATTTGCCCAACAATTAATCAATGATGAATTAGAGGCAAGTTATGTTGCAACACTACAACAATGACAAGATAAAGTACAAGATGATAAAATCATTAACTTAATCTTATTCTTATCATTTTATCATTCAGCTAAAAGCACAGGTAGACCATTAAAAGAATGATTTAAGCATGCTGGAAGTATGATTAATGAAGTATTACAAATGAATTTACTTGATTTCACAGTAGTAGAAAACTACTTCGATGGCAAAATCAGAAATACCTATGATATTAAAATTTTCCAAAAGAAGGAAATTCTTAAATCGATGTTAAAGTAAAAGGAGTTAATTATGAGTTCAATCAATAAACCAATGCAAACGTTTGATTTCTTAAAAGAAGCTCCAATAAATAAAGAAAACTTAATTAAACAGGTCAAAAAAGATCCATTGCTTAATAAATTATTTAAAAAATTAAAAGTCTCAGATTCAGAAATCTGAGATTACTTTAATTATTTTATTGATTATAAAAATCAAATTATCAATCCTAATCAATCACCTTATTTGTTTGATTTTAAACGTGATAGTGAAAATAAACTTATAATAGAAAAAAAACTTGCACATAATGAAAAAGGCAATCGATTTCGTTTATTAAATAATTTATTATTACAACATATTTCTTCGCCTTTTTATGATACTACTTTGCAAGATTTGGATATCAATGACAACTTATATTATGATTTAGCTGGGATTCGAGCTGAAATATTGTTGTCATTAGAACCAAAACATCAAAATTCTAACTTACTATATGGAGTTTATTTCCATGGACCAGCTAACAGTTATCGCACTAAATATTTATCTTCTATAGCAAATACTTTTGCTTTAAATGATATTCCAGTAGCTTATATTGATGTAAATCAACTTGATGAATGAGTTAAACAACTTATCGGTAATAATGATGATATTAAATATTTAGTCAATGAACTTTCACGTGTGCCTGTGTTAATTCTTGATGAAATAGGATTAAAAAATTATACTGAGTGATTTTTGGATACAGTTTTAGTTAAAGTTTTACAAAATCGTGCTCAAAATCATTTATTGACTTATTTTGGATCATTCTATCCCCTTAGCGCATTAGCCAAAACCTTAATAGCAACTAAAAAAGGAAATGTAGTAAGTGCTATTCCAAAACCTTTGATTGATAAAATCATTCATTTAATTATTGAACTTACTAAAGTCGAAACATTTATAGGGGTTTAGAAAGGAACTTTATGGATAAAATAAAAATTGTTTTAGCTGGAACGCCACAATTTGCTGTCCCAGTTTTTGAAGAAGTTATTAAAAATTTTGATGTCATCGCTTTGATTTCTCAGCCTGATAGACCAGCTAATCGTGGATATAAGCTTGAACCTACACCAACTAAATTATTAGCTCAAAAATACAACATACCAGTTTTTCAACCCAATAAAATTTCTGAAATTTATGATCAATTAGCAGAAATGGATTTCGACATATTTATAACTTGTGCTTTTGGTCAAATTATTCCTGAAAAAGTATTGGCTTTACCCAATTTAGCTGCTTTAAACGTACATGGTAGTTTACTACCTAAATATCGTGGAGCTGCGCCAATTCAATATGCTTTATGAAATGGAGACAGCACCACTGGCATTACTTTGATGTATATGGTTAAAGCTATGGATGCAGGTGATATGATAGTAAAAGCTAGCTTAGATATCTTGCCTACAGATACTAGCGATACACTGTTTGAGAAATTATCATCTCTAGCAGCAAGCAATATTGTGAATTGGATTGCTAATTTTGCTCAAGGTAAATATAAACCAGAAGTCCAAGATCCTTTACTAGTTTCTCTAAGCCCTAAATTAAATAAAGAAGATGCTTATTTAGATCCAAGTTTTGATCTGGAGGAAGCTTTTAATCGTATTAGAGCTTTTAGCTCAAATCCTGGATGCTACTACATAATTAATGGTAAAAGAATAAAAATATATTATGCTTCTAAATGAAAAGTTGCAAATGCCATAAAATTGGATTTTGCCAATGGTTCTTTATGGGCAACCGATTATCAATTTGAAACTAAGAAACGTGTTAAAATTGTTTAAGATCTTAAATCAAGTTAGAAAATATACTTTTACTAGCTTGATTTTTTTATACTGATATAAATAAAATATTTATATCAATCTAGCTAAAAATGTTTATAATTTAACCAGCTATTTTTAAGGAGGAAAAATGATTTTTGACAAACTTTCAAATATTAAGAAATATCAAGTCAATCCAGCAATTAAAGCAGCACTAGAATTAGCTGCTAATGCGGATTTTGATACGTATGAATACGGGATTCATGAGTTTAATGATGACATTAAGCTTGTCAAACGGAATTTTAGCCCCTTATTTGAAGAAAATTATGGTGAATTACATGACCAACACATTGATATTCATGTCTATTATGCTGGGGATGAAGTAATTTACTTCGACCCACAACCACATTATACCCAAGCAGATATTTTAAGTGCTTCTAAACCTAATGATGTCTTCTACATTAAAGCACCACAATATCATAATCAAATTAAATTAAATCAAGGGACATTTGCTTTATTTTTCCCTGGCGAATTACACAAGATTACTTTTGCTAATGAGCAATTAACAAATAAAGACAAAATTATTATTAAAGTTAAATATTAAGGAGATAATGCTATGCATTCTATTAAAAAATTTATATTAAAACCTGGGTTTTATGACACATGAACAGATGTCACAGTTAAAGGGTGAGTTTCATCTAACCGTGGAAACAAAAAAATTCGTTTTATCGAAGTAAATGATGGTTCTACAGTAAAAAACTTACAAGTAGTATTTAAGGGAGAAAACTTTGATTTCCAAGCCTTAGATAGTTTAAAACCTGGTTCAGCTATTGTGGTTAAAGGTACTTTACATGCTACACCTAATGCACCTCAACCAATTGAGTTAGTCGCTGATACTTTAGTTGAATACAAGAAAGTAGATGAAGACTATCCAATTCAAAACCAAGAAATTAACTTAGAAACTTTACGTGAAATTCCTCATCTAAGACATAGAACTAACTTATTAAGAGCAATTATGTTAGTTCGTTCAACTTTAGCTCAAGAAATCCACAAGTTCTTTATTAATAAAGACTTCTTCTTAATGGCTAGTCCAATTATTACAAGCAATGATGGGGAAGGGGCTGGAGAAACTTTTATTGTTTCAGATCCTAACAATGAAGACCCATTCTTCGGAAAAAGTAAGAAAGCAACTCTTGGAGTTACTGGTCAATTACACGGTGAATCTTATGCTGTAGGTATGAAAAAAATTTATACTTTTGCACCTACTTTTAGAGCTGAAAAATCAAATACAAAGAGACATTTAGCTGAATTCTGAATGATTGAACCTGAAGTTGCTTTTTATGATTTATTTGACACAATTGCTTTAGCTGATGATATGCTTAAAGTTGTAATCAGAAACACAATGGCTAAAAATAAGCTCGAATTAGAATATTTAGATCAAGTAACAAACAATGGGCTTTTAGATAGATTAAACCACTTTGTTGAAACACCACTTTTAGTAGTTGATTATAAGGATGCAATCAAAGAATTGCAAAAAGTAAGAGATATATTCGAAAACAAAGATATTGAATTTGGTTTAGACTTAGGTTCAGAACATGAAAAATACTTAACTGAAAAAGTATACAATGCCCCAATTGCAGTTATTAACTTCCCTAAAGATTTCAAAGCTTTCTACATGAAACAAAATGAAGATGGTAAAACTGTAGCAGCATTTGACTTACTTGTTCCTGGTGTTGGTGAACTTGTGGGTGGTTCTCAACGTGAATCAGATTACAATAAATTATTAACCAGAGTTAGAGAACTCGGGATTGATGAAAAAGACCTAGAATGATACTTAAACTTACGTAGATATGGACATATGTTGACTTCAGGTTTTGGCCTAGGATTTGAAAGACTTGTTATGTATGTAACAGGTACAGAAAATATCAGAGAAGCTATTCCTTATCCTAGAACAAATGGTAACATTAAGATGTAAAAAGTTTTTTGCTATATCAATAAAAATGCATGTATTGCCAGTAAAATGGTGATACATTTTTTAATCCTCATTTTTAGAAATAAAAAATTCCAGGAAAAGCCTGGAACTAATTAGATTAGTTAACTAATTTAATAGATTATTTGTTTTTGTTAACAAAATCATCTAATCTAGCGTGTTTTCTAGCACCTTTGTTAGCGTGGAAAACACCTTTTGAAACTGCTTTAGCAATTGTTTTGTGTGCGAATGCTACTAATTCAGCAGCTTTTTCGTCTTTAGCTAATACAGCTTCTCTAGCTTTACGTACAGCTGTTTTAACACGAGATTTCATTGCTGAATTCTTTTTGTGTGCTTCTTCCATTTTAGCTATACTTTTAATTTTTGACTTAATGTTTGCCATTATGCCCCCTTTTTCTAATATTTGTTTATTGAAAAATCAAGTATATTATATATTAATTTTAGATATTAGTAAAATACAAATATTCCTTAATTATAGTTATTAAGCAAATAATTTATATTTTAATAATTTAAAGTTATTAATCATCCACAGGAATATTTTTTAATATAATGAACAAATAAATATGAGAAGAAATGACTGAATTTAATTGCTATTTTTGTATAATAATAACTAATGAAAGGACACTCAACAAAATATTTAACTTATCTAACAACAATAATTTAGGTTATTTGTATTAGATAGACACACAAATGAGTGATTACTAAGATGAGAGAGAGAGAGAGAGACTAGCAAGCTAGTCACAAATAAGTCAAACAACTCTAACTTGCACAGTGCAAAAAGTGCAAAGAATGATGAGTTTTATACTCAGTACGCAGATATTGCAAAAGAATTAAATCATTATAAGGATCAACTTAAAGGCAAGAACATTTTATGTCCTTGCGATTTTGACTTTGACCTTTTAACTGATGAAGAAAAAAGTGTTATTTTAAATGGAAAACTATTAGAAAAATATAATGATGGATTTAATTTTAGTAGATTTTTAAGAGCCAAAGAAAATGAATGAAGTTTAAAATTAACGTTTAGCACTTATAATCCTGAAACTAATGAAGGAATGCCATTTCAAAAAAGCGTAAAAGAATTTGCTAAAAAACATCCCGATGGAATAATTATAACTAATCCACCATTTAGTTTATTTAGAGAATTTATTAGTACTATAATGGAATGTAACTTGCGATTTTTAGTAATCGGAAATAAAAATGCAATTACATATAAAGAAATATTCAAATATATACGTGAAGATAAGCTCTGACTAGGGTATACTTCTGCAGATGAGTTTTTACAGCGTGAAATAGATAAACCTAAAAATATAAAAGGTTTAACAAGATGGTTTACAAATTTGGATGTAGAGCCAAGACACCAAAGATTAGTGCTGACAGAAAAATACAATGAAATAAAATATCCCAAATATGATAATTATGATGCTATTAATGTCAATAAGGTTAAAGATATTCCTTATGATTATGAAGGGTATATAGGGGTGCCAATAACATTTTTAGACAAGTATAATCCTATACAATTTGAGATTATAGGAAAAATGTCTACCACTAAACCGGATGATATTGAATTAGGGTATCCATTTTTAAATAATAAAAGAATATATGCTCGAATAATTATAAAAAATAAACTTGTTAGAAAGGAAAAATAACATGAAGCAAGATATTATAAAAATGAGTATTGAGGAAGTTATTAAGAAAGTAAATGATGGTAAGATAATTTCTGATATTTCAATCCAAAGAGAGATTGTTTATGACGCTAATAAACAGGCACTTGTTATTGATAGTATAGTTAATGATATCCCTTTGCCAGCCTTTTACTTTTGAGAAAATGAAGATGGCGTGTATGAAGTACTAGACGGAAAGCAAAGAATTGAAGCGATTAAAAATTTTAAGCACAATGATATTCAATATGAGTCAAAAAACTGAAAAGAATATGGAACTTATAATCCTGCTTTGCAGGAAAAGGTCAATAAAACACTACTAAATATCATTACTTGCAGTGGAGATGAAGAACATAAAAGAAATATTTTTTATAGAATAAATACTCTCGGCGTTCCTTTGAGTAAATTTGAAATAGTAAATGGATTGTACAATGGTATTTTTATAAATACGCTAAAACAAGTATGCAATGATGACAAGAATTTAAAAGCACTGTTTAAAGATACCAACAAGGCTTCAAGAGGAGAAAAAGAATACTGGGTGTTGTGAAAAATAGTAGGTGATAAGGAATTGGCCAAAATATTAGACTATGTAAAAGAAAATAAGGATTCTGAAATAAAGCTTGAAGAAGATTACAACGCTAAAGTGTCTGATGTAATTAAATTAATGACTGATATTTTAAATAAGCCAGCAGATGACAGAGATATATGGTTTGAAATTTTTTCTAAAGCTCTAAAAGAAAATAAACAATGCAAAGTAATTTTAAAAGCTAAAAAAGCAGATTTAAATCATAATATAGTTCACTATACAAAAGTTTTAAAGAAAACACATTTAGTTAATAAAAAAGAATATTTCGAGAATATCATAAATGGATATTTAGAAAATATAGTTCTTGATAAAAATAGGCTTTTTTCTGATATTATAAAAAGTGAACTATTTAGCGAATATTCGAAGGAAATAAAAGGTGATAAAGAAGCTGTACAATGTAATAGATGTAAAGAGTACTTTTATTATGAGGACTTACAAGTTGATCATATAATTCCTTGAAGCAAAGGTGGGACTACTACAAAAAATAATGCACAATTATTATGTGCTAGTTGTAATGCAAGTAAGTCAAATAAATAATTATCTTTCTTGGACTGATAATATGAAAATTTATAGCTTTAAATTATATAATTACTACCAAATTAAGGTTTAATTTATCTAAAATCATTTCATAATGGATTTAGTATAGGGGCACAAAAACAGTGCTCCACTTTTTTAAATTTAAAAGTGAAATGCCGTGTATTTAATTAAGTTGAAATGTAGAATAAAATTTATTTTGTTCCCTCCTTAGAAAATAATAGTTGATGTATAAAATTATTATATGATTTTAAAAACAGACATAAATAAAATAAAAGCACTAACAAATTATGAATTAATCAGAACTATTCCTTCTGAACTTAAAGGACATTAAGAAGGCTTTAAAAATTATTGCAATTTAAGATTAAAAAAATTTTAAATGAGGAATCATTATTTAATAAAAAAGACAAAAAGAGAAAATCGAAGAGTAGTCATTAAAATAAATAAAAAAAATATTAAATGATATTGTTAGATATAGGATAGTTAATTATCCTGTATTTCGATGAAGAAATAAAAAAATGATATTTGTATTGAATAAGTATTATATATCTTTTTCACTATTATGTAGTTCTAGCAGTGGTAAAATAAAGCTTATTTTATATGGCTAGGAGCAGTAAATTTAGCTTATTCTACAAATATTAGTAAAATACAAATATTACTTAATTGAGTTATTAAGCAAATAATTTGAATCATTACAAGAAAAAGCTATATTGGTGTTTTATCCATAAATCAAGCCTATAAAAAATGCAATCCGATATAATAAAAACATTATGAAAAGAAAAATAAAAATATTTGAATCATTTGCCGGAATAGGCTCTCAATATAAAGCATTAAAGAACATATATAATAAGAAGAGAGAGAGAGAGAGACGATCTCCAAGTTTTACCATTAGGTACAATTGATTGATATATAGATGCGATTATTTCTTATCAAATAATTCATTATGGATTATTAAAACCAGAAGTTAATTATTCCCATGAGGAAATGGCAATTTTATTGTCTAAATATACTTTTAGCTCAGACTCAAAGAAGCCCGTTTCAGATTCATACTTCATTAAGATGAATAATGAAAAACTTCGCAATATTTTCCCATATTTATACTCTTATGTTAACAATGAATATTTTACTTCAGTTTACCCAAAACATCAAAGAGATTTAAAATATGTAGGTTGCACAGACATTACTCAATTTGAAACACTGCCAAAACAGATTGATATTTTTACATATTCATTCCCGTGTCAAGATTTATCCCAACAAGGAAAGCAAAGGGGGCTTGAAGGTGGAACTAGAAGTGGTCTTCTTTATGAAGTCGAAAGAATACTAAAAAACAATAAAGATAGATTACCAAAAGTATTGCTTTTAGAAAATGTAAAAACTCTAGCAAGTTCTAAATTTAAATCAGCCTTTGATGAATGAATTAATACTTTAGATCAGTTGGGATATGAAACTGCATACAAGGTTGTTAACTCAGTTGATTATGGATCGGCGCAAAATCGTGAAAGAGTTTATGCTGTATCAATTCTTAAATCTAATCTAAAGAAATCATTTATTTTCCCTACGCCAATTAAAGGAAATGGAAAACAATTAGAAGATATCATACACTTAGAGCACAGTGATAAACTATTAAATGATTTGTTAAATAAGTATGATCACAGTAGTTTTATTACAACCTCTAATAACATTACGAAATCCAGATTGTTAAACTATACTAACTTTAATTCAGAAGCCTATATTTACTTACCAAAAGGAAAAGGTCCTACATTAACTGCTAGCGGAGCAAATAGTAGACTTAAATTCTACTTTCGTGAGAAAAATACTTTAAAGGCAATCAGTCCTTCAGAATCTTATTTATATATGGGATTTGATACAGAAGACTATAGTGAAGTTGCCAAAAGTAATCTAGTCTCAAATTCTAAAATGATTTACACATGTGGTAATTCAATTTCAGTAGAAGTTTTAGAACAAATCTTTGCAGAGATTTTAAAGTGTCTAAAATAGAAATATTCAAAATACCCATGTGTACTAAATCTTACTATTCAGAAAAGTCTAAATCAGCAAAGGGGCAGTTTGATCTTTATGTTGCATTTGACACTGATAGATTAATTATTTACGATATTTTCATTGATTTTCTAAATCTAGAAATAGATTTATGCAATACAAAAGCTCATTTTGATAGCAATCTTTCTAATTTTAAAATTAGAAAGCATATTTTTAAGCAATTAGGTTTTGAATTAATACCAAGACAAACTACAAAAGAAAATAAACTAATTAAATTAAATACTGAGCAGCTTATTAAATTTAGTTCATTAATCAATACATATTACTTTCAAGAAAATCAAAAAAACATAAAAGAACTAATATATATGCTAAAAGGTAATAATCCGGGTGGATCGGTTACAAAAAAAGAGAATTCAGAATTAATATTAGATGAAAAAAGAAATCCTAATGGGCATATATTTTACAACTTGCCATTAATTATTGATGCTATTACAATAGGAATAAATTTTAATGGGGATAGTTTGAGTCACATTCTTGCACATTATCAAATTAATGAAAATGAAATCAAAAACTTTGATGAGATGATTGAAATAATTAAAAATGCTGATACAAAATATCTATGATCTGGAATTTGCATGTTAGAAGTAACTGGCATTAATCTTAAAGAACAAAATAATAATTGAATTAAAAAAATGAATTCTTATACTAAAAACCTTGCTAACAACAATAAACTTTGCAAATCCATTAAAGACACCATTAGAAAATGTCGAGCAACTTACGCGAAACGTGTGGAGGGGAAAAAAATATTTGACATTAAATATTCAACAGAAAAAGCTCACATTTACAATGTTGAATGAATACAAAAAGAAGCATTTGACTATTGCATAAATAATCCAAATAGAATAGATGATAAAACATATCACAAAATAATTAAACAAATTTCTGATGAAAACAATTATTTAAATATGGAACCTAATATTCACAAAAGTTTCGATAGGTATGAATTTAGTTATAATGAAAATGGCAGATTAATTAAAACAAAAGAAGCATTAAAAGAAAATGTAAGAGAAAATACTTTACATAGCTATTATCAAATACCTAAAGATAAGTTAAATCAACAAATCAAAGATTATATTAGGAAAAGAAATAATTATATTGAAAGCAATAATTTGCTAGACAACTATAGCAAGAACTAGTAAATACAACTGTAAGAAAGTGTTTTACTTATGCTTAAGATATACTAACTTATATTTTTAATCTTAATAATGTATAATTATCTTAGGTGGTTTTGTATACTACCGAGTAAAAGTATAATTTATGCGAAATCTTTTCAGAGGGGTTTTCAGTGGAGCACAAAAAAACAGTGCTCCACTTTTTTGTATTTAAAAGTAAAACACTGTGCATAAAATTAAGATTAAAAATTAATATTGAATTAACTTTTTCCTTCAGCATTTTGTCATAAAGATCAATAAGCACCCTTGGCTTTAAGCAATTCTTTATGATTGCCTTGTTCCAGTATTTGTCCATTATTAAGAACAATAATTTTATCAGCATTAACTATAGTCGAAAGTCTATGTGCAATGATAAATGAAGTTCTGTTTTCAACTAGTTTATTCATGGCTTTTTCAACAATAATTTCAGTATGTGTATCAATATTTGAAGTAGCTTCATCCAAAATTAATACTGGAGGATTTTTATAACTTGCACGTGCAATTGAAACCAATTGTCTTTGCCCTTGAGACAAGTTAGATCCTGAATTTACCAGTATAGTTTCGTACTTATCATTTAATTTATCAATATGTCCATTTAAGTGAGCAGCTTCTGTTACATCATTAAGGACATATTCATTAATTCCTTCAGCTCCATAGGCGATGTTATTTTTAACTGTATCACTAAAAAGAACAGTTTCTTGTAGTACATATCCTAAAGACTTACGCAATGAATCTTTTTGAATTGCTTGAATTAAGATTCCATCATAGAAGATTTCTCCTTCAGCAATTTCATAAAAGCGTGAGATTAAACTTGTTATTGTTGTTTTACCAGCTCCAGTTGCTCCAACTAAAGCTATTTTTTGTCCAGGTAAAGCTTCAAATGAAATATTTTTTAATGTATATTCATTTTGATATTTGAATGATACATTTTTGAACTCAATATGACCTTGTAATAATTTATATTCATAGCTTGAACCAACAGGTATTTTTCAAGCAAATTTTCCATAGCCTTCAGCAAGTGGTACTTCTATGTATTTACCCATTGCTTCTTCAACTCGAACTAAAGTAATTTTACCTTCATCAGTTTCTGGCTTTTGATCAATAATATCAAACACACGATTAGCGCCAGCAAGTGCTAATACAACTGAATTGGCATTTTGTGTCATTGAAGACACTGGGCCAGCAAATGATTTAGCAAATTGTGTGAAAGCAATAAAGGTTCCGAGTTCAAGACCAGCAAGGGAACCAGCAGTTGCAATATTACCGCTAGCGTAATTATTAATTACCATAATACCACCAAAAATAGTAACTATTGCATAAGCAATGTTCCCAAGGTTTTGGCTAGTTGGAAAAATTACACTTGCTCAAAATTCTGATTTGAAACTTACTTTAGCTAGTTTTCTATTGATTTGATTATATTGACTAATTGCATTTGCTTCTTGACCAAAGATTTTAACAGTTTTTAATCCACTAATCATTTCTTCAGCATATCCAGTTAATTCTCCAATTTGTTTTTGTCTCTTAATGAAAGCTTTAGAAGAAAATTTACCAATAATAAAACTAGCTGCAAAAATAAGAATAATCACTCCAATCATAATTAAACTTAAAGCTCAATCAAGCACTAACATAATAATAATTGAGGCAGTTAAAATAATTAATGATTGAGTAATTGAAGGAAAAGTTTTTGATAAAAATTGTCTTAATGTATCAATATCAGCAGTCAAGCGTGAAACTAAATTTCCTTTTGCATTTGTATCAAAAAACTTAATTGGGAGTGTTTGCATATGACGATAAAGTTTTACCCGCATATTAGTCATTGTTTTATAAGTAATATTAATCATGATTCTGTTAGCTGCAAAACCTGAAAAAATACTTACTAAGAATAAAACCACTGAGCCAAACAGCATTAAGTAGAATTGATCTCAATTAAAAGTATCAACTGTAAGCCCTTTATCTAATGCTGGTTGCAAGAACAATTGCACAACTATTTTACCAATGAACACTTGTTGATATAGCATTCCCACAGTGGAAAGCAAAATTAAACCAGCTGCTATAATCAATCATCATTTATTATCACTTCATAATATTTTAATTAGCCGAGCAAAAGTAGCTTTCTTTTGCTGCTTAGTTAATTTAGTATAAACTGGACGAGAGCTCATTTTATTGAAGGATTTCATTTATACCTCCCATAGCTTGTTGTGCTTTATATAACTCAGCATAAAAACTTGATTCTTTGAGTAATTGTTCATGAGATCCAATGTGTTTAATTTCACCATTTTCAAAAATTAGGATGCGATCACAGTCTTTAATTGAATTAATTTTTTGTGCAATAATAATTTTAGTGCAATTATCAATTTGACTAATTGCTTGTTTAATCTTTGCTTCAGTTTTAAAATCAACAGCTGAGGTTGCATCATCCAGAATTAAAATTCTTGGTTGTTTAATTAAGGCACGTGCAATACATAAACGTTGTTTTTGACCACCTGAAAAATTTTGACCTTTTTGCTCTACAGGAGAATCTAGTTTATCTTTTAATCCAGCTACATAGTCTTCAATATTAGCTTGAGCTAATGCATGATAAATTTCATCATCACTGGCATCTTCTTTCCCTCAAAGCATATTTTCTCGAATAGTTCCTTTAAATAAGATTGATTCTTGAAATACTTGAGCAATTTGATCTTTAGTGTAGTGTAAATCTAAATCACGTATATCATAATCATCAAGAAGAATTTTTCCTTCTTGTGGATCATAAAATCTTGCAATCAATGAAGTAAATGTAGTTTTACCAGAACCAGTTTCTCCAATGATACCTATTGATTCACCTGGCTTGATTTTAATTGAAACACCCTTAATGCTTGCGTGATTAGTATTTAAGTAGTTAAAAGTTACATTCTCAAAAGTAATTCCACCTTGTAACTTAGCTTTAATAGCATTAGGTTTATTTACTATGCTTGGTTGGTGATTGATAATTTCTTTAACACGTTTAGAGCTTGGGATGGCCATTAAGACCATTCCTAGTACATTCATAATCCCCATTAAAGAACCTGAAATCATTCAAATATATGATCCGAAAGCAACAATATCCCCGACTTGAATGCTTCCACCTAACGCTAGTCTTGTTCCAATCCCACCAAGAGCTACTACTGACATAAAGATAGTTCCAAAAATAATTGGAGTATTTCAAGACACTATCTTATCAACTTTTGTATTGGTTGTTTTTAATTTATTAGCTAGTAATTCAACCTTATCAGCTTCTAATTTTTCTGTTACATAAGCTTTAATTGTTCTCATACCATTAAGATTTTCTTGAATCTTTTGATTATATGCATCATATTCTTTATATAGTAACTTATATTTTGGATATGATGTATATCAAATAACTAAAAATAAGACAGCAATTAATGGCAATGAAACAGTAAAAATAGTTGAAAGCTTTAATGATTCCTTAATCGCAAATACAATTGCAGCAATAAACATAAAAGGCAATCTAATAAACGCTCTAATAATCATCATAAAAGCCATTTGAATATTATTAACATCATTATTTAACCGATTAAGAATTACCCCATTGCTATATTTGTCAATGTCATTGAATGAAAACTCTTGAACTTGAGCAAAAATTGCATAGCGAATATTTTGTGAAAATATTGTAGCAGCTTTTGCTGAAACAAAAGAAACTATCACACCAGAAACTAATGATGCAATGGCTAGGCCTATTAAAATAAGTCCTTTTTGAATAACAACAGTTTTATTGCCTTGAACAATTCCACTATCGATTACATTCCCTACAATTTTAGGCATAAATACTTGCATAAGTACTTCTGCAATTACTAAAATAATACAAATTATTGAATACCAACGGGCACCTTTAGTAAGTCGGAATAAAGAGGGCATTTTAGTTTTTACCCTCTTTTCAATCTTTTGTTGTTTACTTTTAGTCATGGTTATTTAATAAACATTCTTTTTCATCATGTTCATGTACTTGTTCATGCCCGTCATTGAAACATTTACATGTATATTTTTGATAAACATCTTCTTTTACAAGTCGCATAACTTCTTCTATAAGAACACCATATTTTTTTACAAATAGTGGAGCCAAATAGTAATAACTTGCTACACCTTCTTTTCTAATTTTGACCACTCCAGCTTTTTTTAGGTTTCCTAAATGTTTTGAAACATTAGCTTGTTTTTCATTTAATGCGCTTAGCAAGTCGTTAACATCACATTCACGCTCATGACATGTATAAAGGTGAATAATTAACTTTAATTTAACATCCTTTGATAAGAAATTTAAAATTTGTAATGTATCCATATCGTATCTCCTTTACTCTTCTTCATCAATAGATTCAATTATTCATTCAGCAGTCGCATCTTGCATACTTGGTTGATCAATTGTTTTTGTGTTTCTTTTTACTGAATTTTCAGCACGTTGTACTTTGTTTAAGGCACTTTGTTCAATTTCTTCATGCGAAATAATTTGCGTTTTATTAGCTTCATCATCTACATCATCAAAATTAAAGTTTATGACAAAATCATCATCCGCTAAGTCTTCTTCGTCTTCAACCCAGGTTGACTCAGCATTAGTTTGTTCTTCTTTTGGGCTAACATTTTGAATATTTATATCAGCCTCTATGATATTTTCAACTTCATTTTTTTCAACATTTTCAACCTTTTTGATAAATTGAGTCACCTCTTTAGTTAGTTGATCGGAAGAGGTTTCAATTGCTAATGAAATTTGAGCATTGTCTTCTTCCTCACTATCAGCTATTTTAGTTGGTTCATTATAAATTTGATCATTTGCATAAATTGAAAGTTTTTCTTCTAGTTTAGATAAATCAATACCTAATTCTGAAAAATCAGTTTCATATTCTTCTACTGTATCAATCTCTTTATCTTGTGGAAATTTAGTTTCTTTATCCATGCTATCTTTGGTAAATTCATAATTAGGTGAAGTTACTATTTCATCTTTATTTAGAAAATTACTTTCTAATTCTTTGTTTAAATCTAAAACAACATCTTCTTCAGTTTCATCATTCGAAGTAGCTTCAAGCTCATATTCAACTTCATAAGCATCTAAATCATTTTGGTCTTCAGCTCCATATGCGATAACTTCTTCATTTTCAGGCATGACTTCTTGTGTGCTAGTTTCCTGGCTAGATCCTACCAAATCAGTTTCTTGTTCGATTATATTTTCAATTTGATTTTGAACAATATCTTTGTTATCTTGTTTAAAAGCAGCTTCTTGATTTAATGAATAAGTGGCTGTAGCTAATTGCTCAGGTTTAACGTTTAATCCTAAAACATCCTCTTGCATATCAACAACTTCTTCTTCGATTTTGTTAATTGCATAAGTATTGGTCTTATTTGCAACTGATGTTTTTTCAAAACTATTAATTTCTTTTGCATCAAATCATTTTGTTACATTATTTTGTTCATAAATTCAAGAAATAGGATTTATAACAGTAACATCATATTTTTTAGATTTTAAGAATTTGATTGCATCATATAATGTGACATATTTTTCAATTGAGTTTGAATAGTTAAATGTATCAAAACAAATACATTTAAATGGTATTTTGTTGTATGTAACTACTATATCAATATCAATTGAGCCAACTGTGTAATCCTTAAAAATTTCAAATCTTGGATTATTTGCAATAGTTTGAGTGATTCTATCAAATACTATATCTTTAAATCATTGATCTTTATTAAATGTATTAGAAATAGAATCGTGTTTAGAATCAAATGAACTCTTAAGCATCTTTAGGCGTTGCTCAGGTGTACGCTCAAGGAATTCTAGTCACTTCTTGAATATGCGCATGTCGTCGCTCATTTCATATTGAGATATGATATCACTTCCTTTGATTGTTTTAATAACAATCATTTTATCTTTAGCACGTGAAATAGCAACATTCAGCGCATTTTTTCCACCAGGTCTACATACATAAGTTGAATTTAATTTAGTATTTTTATCATAAGCCACAGTAGCTACAACTAAGTCAGCTTCATCCCCTTGAATATTTTCAATATTTCTAATTAATAAGCGCTTAGTTGATATTGCATCTTCTAGTTCATGGTGTTCTTTATAAATTTCATTAGTTAAATACTCGCTTTGTTTAGCATTAAAGGCTAGCAAAATGATCTTATTGTATTTATCAAGATTATCTTTAACCTTTTGGATAGCTAAATGTGCTTCAAGTATGTTTCTATTGTTATCTCATTCACCATTAACTTCATGCACTTCGATCGGATCGTTATTTCAAACACTAGCTGCATCTAAAACATCAAGTTTTCCTTCATAAAAATTACGAGATGAAAATGTCATTAAAGCAGCATGATTTGATCTATAGTTTTTATTTAACATAATTGAATGTACACCTAAAGATAAAGCATAATCTAGAACCGATTCAACTTGTCCAAAGATTGAATCATCAGTATAGCGAATTCCAAATCAGTTACTTGGCTTCATTTGTTCAGTATCTCCGGCTAAAATATTAACTTTAGCTAGATATAAAATTGGTAAAGCATTTTCAATAAAAATTTGACTTGATTCATCTAAAATTGCATAGTCGAATTCTTCTTTGCCTCAGCCAGATAAGTCTGTATTTGGTGTAGCAATAATAATTGGATAAATTAATTTAATCATTTCTGAATATTTTTTAACAAATCTATAAGGCTCTAAATTATTAATCCGAACAGATTGAGCAAATTCACGATATAAACGTTTTTGATCTTCATTGAAATGATTAATTCTATTAAAGATTTTTTCAGTAATAATTTGTTTTAAAGCTTCTTCATTTGAAATTAAAGGTTTATGAGCAATGTCTGCATTTAGTTTAATTAACTCATTTAATCTTCTGAATGGAGAGTATTCTGAATCAATGTTATTAAATCCAATACTAATAATAAAGCTCATTAAGTCAGCTCAAGAACCATCAAAGTTTGGCATTTTACTGTCTATTTCGTTACCAATACGTTTTAATTCATAATACTTTTTAACAAATGGGAAAAATGTTAAACGAGAAATTTTGAGTAATTCTTTAGCTGTTTGACAACGTGTTGGTATTTTTGGATATTTAATATCTCTTGGTAAAGATAAAATAAATTCTATGTCCTTATTAAAGTCAAAATTATCTTTATGCTCTGAAATGTAATAATATGCTTTAAGTACATTTTGAGCTAAAGCATCATTGAGATATTCAGAAGCTTGTGAAATAAATTCGAGTTCACGTCTAGTAATAGTTCCAATTGATTCAATCTTACGTGAATCATTAAAGTTTTCTAACATATCTAAATAATCTTTGATAGGCTTATAGAAAGCTTTACGATCCATATCTTTAGATTTTAAGATAAAAAGACAAAATGGAGCTAGTGAATTCATTCTATTTTTAATGACATCAAGAGCAGCCTTCTTTTGGCTTGCTACTATTGCTGTTTTCCCATAGAATAAAATATTAGCAATTAAATTTACAATAGTTTGTGATTTACCAGTTCCAGGTGGGCCTCAAATTACAGTATTTTGATTTAAAGCTGAAATGATCGCTTTATCTTGAGATAAGTTTGATTCAGTTATTCTAAGTAATGTTAGATTTGGATTAAAAATTAATTTGTTAATTACTTCTTTATAAACATTTTTATTAAATTCTACCTTAATAATGTCATCCATTTCATTATTAATAATAATGTCTTTCATTCGATTACGTGAGTATCCACCTCAAGGTTTGTAAATACCAAGTACAGCTCCTGGGTAAAATCTCATGTTTTCATTACTTACATCGTCATAAGTAAATCTGATAAAAGGTGCTGCTATATTATCAGGCAGTTTGTATAACCCTTCTCAATCAGCACGTAATTTTTGGATTAATGAAGCTATTTTGTAATTTTTAAAGTCTGTATCAATGGTTAAATTAAATTCGTTATTATTTAAGAAAAATAATAGTTTTTCATTAACTTTGATATCTCCATCACTTTTAATGATTGGCTTTCCATTTTTAAATACAATGTTTGCTTCTTTTAAAAATAACGGAGCATATATTACCCGATCATCTTTTTTAAGAGATAAAAATAAGAAACCAATGTGCAATGGTCAAATGTTTGTTTCATCCAAAATATTAGTTACTTTATCATTTAAAATTTTTCATTTTAAAATTGATTTTTGGACTTTAAGCTCTAATTGATTTAAAATCTTTTCTTTGTTGTGCTCATAATTTTCATAAATATTTTCTGAGTTGAACTTAATGTTAATACGTTCAAAATCAGCGCTGTGTGCTTCCATATATTGAACTAAATTTTCTGAATTTGAAATATTCATAATTCGTTTAATGTGTTCAACAATGCTGTCATCAAGCGCTGACACTTCAAAAGTTTCATTATCAAAAATAGTTGCGATATTCTTATCTCCAACAAGTTGATACAAGTCCATGTAATCTTTATCATTAATTCTGGTAAAGATTGATGGATCACTTTGTGTAATATCCAGTAAATTATCAAGTACGATTTTATATTTTAATTGTTCTTGCATATGACCTCCTTACTTAATTAATTTTTTTAGTTTATTATAGACAACAGTTGTATATTCACCTAAAACTAAAGATACACCATTGCTACGAGCAACAATCCCACTAATTCCTTTCAATTTATTTAATTCTTGTAATTTAACTAATTTAATATCTTTAACTGAAATATTAATTCGATTAAGTCTAGTTTCTACTTCCTTAATATTAGCTTGTCCTAATAGAGTTAAGAACTCATCAAATTTAAAAGGTAACTTATCATTTTGATAAATTGTATTCTTTTCCTTTTTAGTTTGTTTGTTTCATTTAATTCAAATTAGACCAAATGTTATGATTGTTAAAAATACTATTAAAAATTTATCCTTTTTCATATGCATTTATTATATTATTTATTTATAAATTTATTTATAAATAAATGTACTTTTTGGCTAGTATAATAAATATTTTTGCCTTTTATAATTAAGAAGTAAAATATCAATTATTAAAGTAGGTAAACATGAATAATGATAAATACAAAGATATAATAATTTGCTCAACTGATACAGTTTGTGGAATCGGTGGGCCAGTTAATAATGAAACACTTGAATTACTTTATGAACTTAAACATAGACCTAAAAATAAAAAGATTATGATTTTAGTAGGCTCTTTAGAACAAGCTCAATCCTTTCCACAATGAAATCAAAAAGCCACTGATTTAGCTAAAGAAAAATGACCAGGTGGAGTTAGTGTCGTAATTAATAATCAAGGTTTTAGAATGCCAAATTGCCCCTTACTTCAAGCATATTTAATTGCTAATGGTCCAATTTATATGAGTAGTGCCAATATTTCAGGAGAAGCTGTTTTAACCTTGCAGGAAGTATCAAACGTATTTCCTCAAGTGACAAATATTTATGATTTCTGTACCCCTAGCGGTAAGCCTAGTGATATATATAATTTAGATACCGGAGAAGTAATCATTCGTAATAAGTAGCTATTAGCTGCTTTTTTTAATAAAAAATCCCTTTCGGGATTAATTATTCATTAATAGGTTCAGCTTTTAATAAAATACCTTTATTAACAAATGGTTTAGGATCTGAACCAAAAATATTATTAGCTAAATCAGGATAATCAATAAATGGATTTCTAATTTCTTGGAATGCTGCTGTTTCATTATTTCTTAAAACATCTCATGGTCCAACCTGGTCATTTTTATTTCATTCTAGATAAGTAGCTAAGTAGTGCTCTTTGATATAAGGAAATGTTCTAGTAAAGATTGATGTAGACATGTTATTTAAGCCTCTATCATTATATGTGGCCGTAAAGTATAGATATGCTCTAGCTACATCACCTTTAAATTCATCCAATGGTTCCATTGCATCTAATCCAATATTGTTTTTTCCCATTTTGCTTCCTTGTTTAAAAACTACTTTTGGTGAAGTGACATAATCATGAGCAAAGTTGCTTCTAACACCATTTACTTTTATATCTGTAGGAAAAATGTGGTTAGCATCACTAACCATTGGGCTAGCTTTTCCAAATCATGACTGCGGAATCATGTGTTCACGATTCATTCCAGAACCTTCAAAACCTCCTCTTCCTCCGTTATAGTTAGCATATGTATATGGATCTTTACCAGATGGGTTTTCTGAATATACATCTAACATAGTATTGTCGTTTTCGTAGAAGAGATCTCTAAAGGCTTTAGATTTATTGTAAAAGCCTGGTAAAGAACCATAACCATGAATTCCTTTTAAGTGTGATTTCTGAATTCTTAATAATTCTTCAATTAAATCTTTTCCCTTTTTTCCATTAGCACTGGCATAATAGTTATTATTAGCATCATATATGTAGTTATATTTTTTTGCTGCTACATTAATTGGTGTTGCATTATTATTACTTTCTCCTGGATGAATGTTTAAATCACTAGTTGGTTTGCCATTATTAGTGTTTGTAGTTTCGTTTCCAATCTTAACTGTTGAGGTATAAGCTTTATTTGTATATTTAAATGTACCATCAGCTTGTTTTAAAGCTAATTTGTATTTAATTAGTAACAATCCACTTGCTTCATCATAGACAAAATCTAAATTTCCATTTGGTAAAGTTCTATTTTTATATGTAAATGTAGTATTACTTACATTAACAGGTTGTACAGTAATTGAACTATATTCTGGCTTGAATTGTAAAAAACTAACACCATTCTTTTTGTTTGTAGTAATTTCTCTAGATTCGTGATTAAATTGGACATAATTGCTACTAATTTTAATATGGCTCAATACTGCTGCTTTATCAAAATTAGGCTTTAGTTCAAATAATGAATTGCCATCAACCAAATTAATTGCAGCCAATTCAGGATCTTGAGTCTTAGTTTCAGCTTTTTTATCCCTTTTATCTTCAACTTCTTTATCTTTATTTTCTTTGTTATCATTGTTATCAACCAGAGTTTTATTTTCATCATTTAATTTTTTTGTATCTGGTGTTTTGCTTTTGTCTTTGTCAGAAGGTTGATCTTGACTTTTGTTTGTCTTATTTGTATCTATGCTTTTAATATCATCTTCATCATTTACTTTTTTATCATTACATTGAGCAGCTACTAATGGAGTTGCAATTAAACTAGCTCCCGCAAATGTTAATAATAATGTTTTTAATTTATTCATTTTTTCTCCTTCATTTAATTAACCTATACATTTAATATTAGCACCTTATTTTAAGGTTAAAATGCTTTTACACTAATATGTGGAAATTTTTCATATTTTGTGGAATAAAAGTTATTTTTCCACAAAATAAAGTAAAAAAAATCAAGCTCATGGTGAGCTTGAAGTAAAGCCTAGGCAACTGCGTTTTCAGATGTTTCTTTGGCCGCAAAGCTTAAAGTCATTTCTTTAGGATCTGAAATTACATATTGATAGTGTGCTTTAGGAACTTTAATAACATTAACAATTCTATATGTAAAAGTAATTGTCTTTTGGGCTGGATCAATTGCTTTAATCATAAGTCTAGAACTTGGGTTTGTTTTCTTTTTATTATTTTCAAATAAGACATTATCAGCCTCACATAATTGGAAACTGCCTTTATCTGCAAAAATTTGTTCTGATAAATCATAATATTCAGATTTCTTAGCATTTAGTTTAGATGTACTGAAATAATATCCAATGTATTTTGGTTTTGAGTTAAAAAATGTGTTAATGTCTTCTTGATTTGTAACTGGAGTTATTTGAACTTCTTTGTTATTTACTTTTGCTAATTCTTCAGCTGTCGTTGGTCTAAATCCAGTTAATTCTAAAGCTTTTGTTACAGTTTGACTTTTATCAGTTTTATCAGTTGCCTCTACATTAAATGTAACTTTTCCATTTGCATTATCAATTGCAAAGTCTTTAATTTTAACATCATATTTGGCTGTATCCATTCCAGTTACGCCAACTTTATCATATAATGAAGAGTATGCTGAAGCATTTAAATAACTTCTGTAATTATCGTTATTTAAGTATTTGTCATCAACTTTTAAAGCTAAAGATTTTGCTGCTTCTGCAATTGCAGAAGTTTTTGCTTCACCAGAAGCACTACCAGTGCTTGGAGCTGTAGAATCACCAGTTTGGCTTCCTGTTTCTGGTTTTGCTCCTGTTTCTGGATTAGTTCCAGTCTCTGGTTTTGATCCTGTTTCTGGTTTGACTACAGGAGTTGGTGTCGTTGTTCCACCATTATTATTGTCTGCTGGTTTCTTTTCTTCATTTTCATATTTACATGCCACAGTTGCAGCCACCGGGAGTAAAGTTATTGTAGTTCCTGCCATAGCAAGTAATATAGTTTTTAATTTATTCATATGTTTCTCCTCAAAAATCTAGTTCTAACTTTATTCTATTACTATTTTTGAATAACATATAAAAAAGACTGAAAATGGAAAAAATTTCCATATTTTGTTCCACATTTATAATAAAGCTGCACTCTTATTGTGCAGCCAAAAATTAGTTTAATTTATAAGTTACATTATGATTGTTGCTAAAGTATGTTAAGTCTTCATCTGCACCAAAAGCAAGTTTATATTTTAATATTAATGTTTTATTTGTTTCATTATATTGATAGCTAATCTTTTGATTTGGATCATTATTTTCAAAAGCTGGTTTTTCTTGATTTACTAAATAAAATTCATTATTAATTAAATCTTCATTTGCATTTAAAATTGCTACTTCTTTGCCTTGGATTAAGGCACAAATAGCAAGATCCTGTAATTCATTTCCTTTCACATTACGGACTACTTTTAGTTCTTTTCCCGCTTTTAAATAAGCAAGTATTGCTTCTTTATTCGGTGCATACTGTTCACTAACAGTAAATAAGTTTTCTGTAATTTCGTTATCAAAACCTTTATCTGCTTCCAAAACCAAGTCAAGGGAATTTTGATTGTGAATTTCTGCTTTTTTAGCTTGTTCAAAATGAATATGTTGTGTTTTTACCTTAGTTATTAATTCGATGTTGTTTTCTTTTTTACTTACCCGATAAGAAATATCTAAGCAGCGGGTGTTAGGGTACACTTTAATTAATAATTTTTCTGGATTTACAATACTTCTATCATTAATATTTACATCTATCCCAACAAGGTTTTCATCTTTAGATAAATTGATTTCATTTAATAAAGCAATTTTATTACCTTTATATGATGCATATAGCATTTTACTTTTAGCATCATAGCTAATGTCATCACTAATGTGATAATTTTTATTCTGATATTCTTTTTCTGTTGCATATTCAAAGAAATTATCGACCTCTTCACTAGTAATAGGTGTTAAGTCTTCAATTCGATTATTTGCATCTTGCTCTCATTTTGATAATTTTCTAAATCCGTCCATTTGGTATGTAACAACTGCATAATCACCTTGATATTGTTCTTTATAATGTACTGTAACAATAATTTTTCCATTTAAATCATCATAACTAATATCTTGGATATTGTAACTTCTATATTGCTGTGTATCAAAATTTTCTATTGTAATATTGTCATTAAGTAAATCTTTAGAAATTAATGATGGATAATGTTTAGCAATCTTTGCTTTAAACTGTGGAGAAAATACTAATTTTGTTTCCACTTTTGTTGGGTTTTTACTTGTTTTAGTTCCATTATAACAAGCAACTGTTGCAAAAGATAATACACTAAGTGGGGGTAGTGTACAAAATAATAATTTGGTTTTTAGTTTCATTTAGCCTCTTTCACTTTTATTATAAAATCCTTCTTCAAAAAGAGTGCAATTTAGCAATTATTTGTGGAAATGGTTCATTATTTCCACATTTTTATTTTATGTACCTTGTTTATAAGTTTTTTAAGTGTTATTTTATAATTACAAAACTTGCTAAAATAAAATACTTTTGGTTAAAAGTGAACTTAATTTTTGTTATTTTAAAAATGACATAAATAGAAATAATTTAGTCAAAATATTAATTTAAAATTCTGTAATAAAAATAAAGTTATTTATTTACGTTTGCGGTTGAAGTGTTAAAATTATATTGACTATTTAAAAGTCCAAATGTCATACATTTTAATTTAATTATTAGGAGGTTATTAATTATGACACCACACATTAATGCAAAAAAAGAAGATATTGCTAAAACAGTTATTATGCCAGGAGATCCATTAAGAGCAAAATTTATTGCTGAAACTTACTTAGACCCTGGATACAGACTAGTTAACACAGTTAGAAACATGTTTATGTTCACAGGTACATACAAAGGAAAACCAATCACAGTTGCTGCTAGTGGTATGGGATGTCCTTCAATTGGTATTTACTCATATGAACTATTCAAATTCTACGATGTTGATAGAATTATTAGAATTGGATCAGCTGGATCATACAAAGCTGATTTAGGATTATATGAAGTTGTTCTTGCTTCAGAAGCTGTTGCTGATGCTGATGCATTCAGAAGAATCGCTTTAGGTAAAGAAGGAAATGTTGCTTATCCTTCAACAAAATTAAATGAAGAAATTAAAGCTATTGCTAAAGAAAACGGAACACCACTTACAGTTGGTAGAGTTCACTCATCTGACGTATTTTACTCAGTAGTACCAGTTGAAAAGAGAATCGAAGACACACAAACAATTTGTGTTGAAATGGAATCATATGCATTATTCACAAATGCTGAAGCAACTGGAAAAGAAGCTGCTTGTTTATTAACAATTAGCGACAACATTATTACACACGAAGTAACATCAGCTGAAGAACGTCAATTCGCATTCACAAAAATGATGGAGATTGCTCTTAAATTAGCAAAATAATTATGCGTGTAGTAGATATAATCGAAAAAAAACGTTTAAACAAAGAATTAACTAATGAAGAAATTAAGTTCTTAATTACTTCATACGTTAAAAACGAAACACCAGATTACCAAATGAGTGCTTTCTTAATGGCAGTTATGTTTAATGGAATGTCATCAAGAGAAATTGCTACAATGACAAAATACATGATGCACTCTGGTGATGTTATTGACCTATCAGCTATTCCAGGAATTAAAGTCGATAAACACTCAACAGGTGGAATTGGAGATAAAACTACATTAGCTGTAGCACCAATTGTTGCAGCATGTGGAGCTCCAGTTGCTAAAATGAGTGGGCGTGGATTAGGACACACAGGTGGAACAATCGACAAACTTGAATCAATCCCTGGCTTTACAGTTGAAGTTAGTGAAAAAGACTTTATTGAACAAGTTAAAACACATGGTATTGCAGTTATTGGACAAAGTGCACAACTTGTTCCTGCTGACAAAAAATTATATGCTTTAAGAGACGTTACATCAACAGTTGAATCTATCCCTCTTATTGCATCATCTATCATGTCTAAAAAACTTGCTACTGGATCAAATGCTATTTTATTAGACGTGAAATGTGGTAACGGTGCATTCATGAAAAATCTTGAATCTGCTCGTCAATTAGCTCGTACAATGATCAATATCGGTAAAGAACTAAATGTTGATGTTAGAGCTGAAATCACAAACATGTCTAGACCAATCGGTAGAGAAATTGGAAATAAAAACGAAGTATTAGAAGCTATGTGAACTTTACAAGGTAAAGGACCACAAGATTTTAATGAATTAGTTTACTCTTCATGTGCAACAATATTAGAACAAGCTAAAATTGCTTCAAACCACGAAGAAGCCCTTGCAATGGTTAAAGAAGCTATTGAATCAGGTAGAGCATTAGACAAATTCTATGAATTTGTTACTGTTCAACATGGTGATGTAGAAGCTTTAAAATCTCCAACATTCTGAAACCCTAAATATAAATTAGAAGTTATTGCAGATCAAGAAGGATATTTAGAAATTTTTGATGCATTAACATTCGGAATTGTTTCAATGAAACTTGGAGCAGGTAGAAAAACTAAAGAAGATTCAATTGACTTTGAAGCTGGAATTACACTTAACAAGAAAACAAATGAAGAAGTTAAAAAAGGTGATGTATTATTCACACTTTACTCATCAAACCCAATTGATCTTGAATTAGTTGATGAGCTTAAGAATGGATACAAATTCAACCAAGCTAAAGTGGAAAATAAAATTATTTTAGACAAATTAAAATAAGAGAAAGAAAAAGGACAAAGATTATGAATTACAATAAAATGATCGACCACACATACTTAAAACCAGAAGCTACTAAAAAAGATATTGATAAATTAGTAGACGAAGCTATTAAATATGACTTTAAAACAGTTTGTGTAAACTCATCATGAGTTAAATATGTTGCTGAAAAATTACAAGGAACAGGTGTAGGAATTACATCAGTAGTTGGTTTCCCTCTAGGCGCAATGATTACTCAAGCTAAAGCTCATGAAGCTAAATTAGCTATCGAACATGGTGCAGATGAAATCGATATGGTAATTAACATTGGTAGATTTAAACAAGGTGATTACGAATACGTATTAAATGACATTAAAAAAGTTAAAGAAGCATGCGGATCACACGTATTAAAAGTTATTATCGAAACAGCTTTATTAACAGAAGATGAAATTAGAAAAGCTACAGAAATCGTTATGAAATCAGGAGCTGAATTTATTAAAACATCTACAGGATTTAGCTTTAGAGGTGCTAACTTAAATGACATCAAAATCATGAAAAGCGTATGTGGAGACACATTATTAATCAAAGCTGCAGGTGGAATTTCAAACATGGACGATTTAATTGCTATGTACGAAGCTGGAGCTACAAGATTTGGAACAAGTCGTTCAGTAGCAATTATTGAAGGAAAAGAATCTAAAGGTGGATATTAATAACCTTTCAAATGCCTAAAAAGGCATTTTTTCTTACTTTTTTTATATAAAAATAAATTTTTATATAAAAGATTAATATATTATAATAGTATAAAAAATTGAAATAGGGGAAAATATGAAGAAAAAAACAAAATTAATTTTAAAGGCCATGCCTATTCTACCATTACCATTTTTATCTTTAAGCATATTAGCTGCTAGCCCAACTGGGTCAGTATCTGTTTCAAATACTGAAATTTGAAAAGATAATAATTCAGCTTATGTTTATTTTGGGACACAATGAGCAGGCACAGAGTACCCAAAATATTATGGTAAATATCAAGCTAATCAATGAATGAAAGACGTGAATGAAAATAAAACCTTATTTCAAATGTCGCTTCCTGGTACACATGATTCAGGTGCTTGACAAGGGAATGGTCTTGCCTGAAATTTGGGATGGCGTTGAGGTCGTACTCAATCTATGAACTATACTCAGCAAATGAACGCAGGTATTAGAGCTTTTGATGTTAGAGCTGACTCAGATTTAAATATTAGACATGGAGCAACCTATTTAGACTCTAATTTTTCTAGAGTTTTAAATGATATTGTAAGTTTCTTAGATAAAAACCCAAGTGAATTTATTTTTTTAAGAGTTAAAGATGAATCAATGAATGTAAACAATGGTTGAGAAGCGCAAAAAGCAGCACAAAACTATTTAGCAGCTTTAAGTCAACCTAAAATATATGAAAAACTTTTTAACCCAACAGGATTGGATTATAGCAATCTTTCAACGGATGATTTTAAACTTAAAAACTTAAGAGGAAAAATTATTATTGCTAACTTTTGACACAACAAGGTTCAAAGCAAAATGTTTGATGTGCAAAATAATTACAAAGCCAATACATGATCTGGTGGTTTTAACTATTGACAAGCTATTCAAAGAAGTACAATGCAAGATAACTATGATGTAAGTGATTCACAGAAATATTCTGATGCTGTTAAATTTATGCCTTTAGCTAATGGCAATAGTTATGACTCGAGAATGCTATACTTAAATTTTTTCTCTGTTGCTAATGGATACCCATATAATTCTGCTTCAAACTTAAACCCTAAATTTAATGAAGTCTTATCAAAAAATGAGCAATATACTAAATTAGGTATTGTATACATGGACTATCCAGGGCCTGCAATTATTGAAAATGTTTTTAAAAGAAATTATTTTATAACTGATGAACAACTAAAACACAATTACATCAGCACTTGAAATACTAAATTCACTGCTTCAAACCCTTTAGTAAATGATAATCATCTCACAATTCAAGGGCAAAATTTAGCTGGCTATACAATTGAAATTAAACAAGGAGATAAAATAATCGCAAGCTTCACGGTGCCAGAAGGAACAACTAATCAATATACTGCTGAATTAAGTTCAAATTTATATTTTCCATTAAACGCCAATTACACCATTAATGCATATAGACTAACTCCAGGCAATGCATTTTATCAATCAAGGCAATATAATCAATTTAGTTACAACGTTAATGTGATAAATACTCCTCATAATCAAAATATTGAGGCATTAAAAACTCAGCTAAATGAATGAAAAGATAAAATAACACAAGCTTATGCCCCATCCAACTTACAAGCATATTTAAATACTGTTTATTTTGATGTTTTAAAAAATATTTTAAGACCTAATCATGATAATGAAACTAAATTAACTGACTTAAAGAATAAATTCATTCAAGATAGCAATAATATGGATAATTTAATTAAAGAATTAGAAGAATCATTTAGCACTAACACTTCTTTATTAGATAAACATAATGCCACTTTATCTTTAGTCCTTAATCCAAGCACTATTCAGGATTTAAAAGATAATTTACAAACAACTTTTAAAGAGCAACTTAATTCAAATATTTCAAACAGTACAATTAATTTTAATAATGTTAAACAATATATTCAAAACTATTTAAATATGAATAATTATTTAGCATTAGATGCTGATTTATATGCTGCAAGTGATAGATTAATGGGCCAAATCAAATCACATTTCCCTTATCAAAATTTAGGAATCGAAACTTGGCAAAATCAATTAACTAGTTACAAGACAAACTTAAGTGAATTAAATAGTAATTTTAATCAAAGTTATAACATTGCTACAGGAGTTAAAAAATTCGCTGATTTAAAAATTCAGCTTTCTTCTTATTCAAATGAACTTGACCAACTTTCGGAATTTATTTCTCATCTTAACGATCTTATTACTCAATATAAATTAACAGAACCTGAAGTTTTACTTTTTAGCACTCAAATTAAAGCTGGTATTGAAAACTTAACAAATATTCAAGAAATAGATGGTAATTTTAAAGAATATAGAAATCTTTTAGATAAAGCGCAAAACTTAGTTAGCCAAAATGACCAATTTAAAATTGATTATAAATTTAATGAATTCATGACCACAATAAGAGAGCTTTACTTAACAAACGTTGGGCAATTGGCCTCAGAATTAAGCGCTCAAGCTACTAAACCTATTACGCTTGATAGATTACAAAGTCAAATTAATCAAATTGAACCGCTAAAGCAAAAAATTATAAATCTTTATCAAAACGAGAAACTTATATATGACTTGCCTAATTTATTCAAATGGCAAAAACTAGGTTATATCAAAATGATAGCTAACTTAAATGGCTCAGATGTTCAAACAAAATTAGAACTTCTTTTAGGTAAAATTAAACAAATTAATGAATTAAACCCATTACAAGTCATTCAAGAAGAATTCTTAGCTCCATTAAATTCTGAAGTACGTAAATTATTAAACTTTGATCAAACTATAGACTTAGATCCTGATACATTTCTTGCTAAATTTAACAATATTTTAGAGTTAAGAAAAGCAACAATAGAATTAAAGCAATCTAAAAACTTACTTAATAATTTATCATCTGCCCTTGCTAATAGCAACATTCTTACAACTGAAAATAGTCAAGAACTATTTAAAACATTGCAAAATGCTAATAGTACACTTACAAATTCAGCTACTTTAGAAAAATATACTGAAGCCTTAGATAGCATTAACCAAATTAATGCATTAGTTACAACCAACTATAAGGAAGCAATAAACAAGCTATCAGCCAAAATAACATCTTCAAATAAGCTTTTTACATATCAAAAAAACTTATTGAACACACAAATTGATAATTCAGCACTCACAATCTCTAACATTAACAATTATGTTCAAGCGTTTAAAGAATTCACACAGTTTGAACAAGATAACTTGCCTGAACAAAAATTAGCTTCTTTAACTGCTTTATCATCTACTCAAAAGCAATCTCAATTGGTATTTTTAAATAAAGAGCAAAGTCTTGATAGCTTTAATATTGCGATGCAAAAAGCAAACGAATTTAATAATTTCTTAGAACTAATTAAAGCTTCATTTCAAAAATTAAATTATCAACAAGAAGATTACTATATTCATGCTACTCAAGAACAACAAGAACAAGTCAACTCATTGGCAACAGAATTTAATTCCCTTGCTGATTCTAGCTTAGAAAGTGATAAGATTCAAACGAAATATGATGAACTAGTTGATAGTTTAAATAATTTAAAACGAGATTACTTAGCAGCTAAAACAAATACCAATGAACTTATCAATCAGTTAAAAACTGCAATACAACAGATAGAAAAATTTAATGTGCCAGAATTTAATTCATATAAAGCAAATTATCTACAACAGGCACATAAATATTTAGAATTATTGCAAGATAGTTCTAAAACATTTAATGATAAAGTAAGCATTATAGCTTTAATCAGTAAGATTGATCACTTGTTGCAAGTAGCCCCTAGCTGAAAGAACACTTATGATCAGATTAATGTTTTAATTGCTAAAGGTCAAAATCAATTTAAACAAATTGCTTATGCTGTAGTCTTAAAAGAATTTAATAAAGTTGTTTCAGAAATTAAGAATTCTGATATTTATCAAGCTAGTGATCTGGAAAAACTCCAAACAAATTCATTGCTGCCCTTACTAACTAAAATTACTCAAGCCTTTCAACAAGGACTTCAACAATGTGCGGAAATAGATTTAAATAATAAAAAGCAAGAACTCACAAACGAGCTAAGTAGTGCTCTTGAAGCTATTTTGCCTAATGCAAAGCAACAAATTTTAAATCACCTCACGACTGAAATAAATCAAATTCATCAAAAAATCAATCAGCTTAAAAATATTCAAAATGCCAATGAAATCAAACAAGCAATTAATGCATTATCAAGCAATATTACTAGCGATAATTCATATGTTAATTCATATAATACTTTAGAAAACAAACTAAAGCAAGCTAAAAACAGTGCTGAGAATGAATATAATTCACCAGCTTATAGTGGCATGTTGGATGCTTATCAAGCAAGTCTGGATAAAATATCACAACAATTAAATTTCAATTTTAACCTCAATAGTTTAAATCAAGTTCAAGCAGAATTTACTAAATTTCAAACCGATGCAGTCAGTGAGAGAGAAAAGGCTCTTGAACAATATAATTTAGCTAAACAAAGTTATAATCAGGCCCTCAAAACACTGAGTGATTACGCTAATACACTAACAAATCCATTGTTTGATAACTTAGTAGCAAAGATCAAACAGTTCATTGCTCAACATCACCTAGATGAAATATTTGATACTTCTCAAATCAAACAACTAACTAGTCAGATTCAAGATGCACTAGTTTCATTCCAAAATCAAAATAAGGAAATAATTAAGCAAATTTTAGATGGCTTAAAAGAACAATTATCTAATGTTACAAAACAAATTAATCAAATCGAATTACCGCAATTAAAAATGCTTAAAGAAGACTTACTACAACAAAGCCATGTTATTAGCGCAAATCTTAATCCTTTAAACTTTACTTTAGAACAAAAAGCACCACTAGAAGGTCAAATTGAGCAATTACAAGCAACAATTCAACAAGTAAATAATATTCAACCAGAATATAAAACTTTATTGAGTACTATGCAGCAGTATCAAGCTAAAGCAACTGAATTTAATAAGCCAGAAAATCTAAAAATTATTGGTTCTTCATATTTAAATAAGTTGAAAAATATCAGTACTTTAGCGATATTTAATCCAAGAAAATTAAGTCAAGTTACAAAGGCAGCCATCTTAGATACAATTAATCAGATTAAACAAGCCTATGGTTCAGCTTTAGAAGAAAAGAAAGCCCTAGAAGCAAAACAAGTGCAATTGTCTCAAGAATTAAAATCTCTCTTCGCAATGCAAAATGGTATTACTGCTATAGTTGACCATAATAAAGTTAACTTTGACAAAATACAAAATCAAATAAATGGCTTAAATACTTTAAGCTACGCAAACACTATTAAGAATGAAATTCAAACATTAAAAGAAAGTGTTGCAAGTCAATTAGTATATGACAAAGCTTATAATGCAGCTAGAATAAATTTAGAAGAATTCTTGAATAAATCAAGCGAATTTACACTTCCTATCGAGAAAGAAATTAAAGATAATTATAAAAATCAGATCCATGATCTTGAGAACCAAATCCAATACAATTTCGATAATAATGAATTAAACATAATTCTTTCTAAAGCTAAAGTCGCATTTGAAACATTAAAAACAGAAGCTAGTTTACTGATTAAAAAATATCAAAATAGTCAAATACAAATTAATAAATTAGCTAATGCATTCAAACAATTATTAAAAGATAATGAAACTCAATTATCTAATGATAGTGAAAAAATTACAAACTTCATAGCTCAAGAAACTACTAAAGCAAATTCAAATAATTTAACTTTTGATAGCTTAGAAAACATTTATTCAGAGCTAGAAAACTATTATAATCAAGTTAAAAATTCATTAAAGAAAGATGTTGATAATACCAAGCCTGCTCCAATGCCAAATCCTTCAGATGAACCTAAACCTAAACCTACAGTTACAGAAAATAACCCAGATACACCATTAAATCCTGTACCTGAAGTTCATAATCAATCGGCTAATTCTCATGCAGCATTAGGTTGGTTAGCTTTATTAAGTATCCCAATAATTGGTATTCCGCTCTTTATAAAACTTAGAAAAAAATATAAAAAATAAAAAATCCGTTATGTACGGATTTTTTTGTAAGCTTTTCGTAATGATTCAACAAAGCCTTTTTCACTATTGGTGAGTGAAATAAATTTCTTTTCTTTATTAAAAGAGAAGGCGATTTTATCTTGTAGCTCAAATAAGAAAGCACTAGCAAAAAAGTACAATGAACCAAGAATTGACAAAGTAACCAAATTGATTGGTCAATGAAGTAGCGGACCAAGCAAATTAGAAAAACCATTATATTGATCCA
The DNA here is from genome assembly GCF_048284415.1 of Mycoplasma paraquilae. NCBI lineage: Bacteria > Bacillati > Mycoplasmatota > Mollicutes > Mycoplasmatales > Mycoplasmataceae > Mycoplasma > Mycoplasma paraquilae. Next base: position 40,155 of record NZ_JBLVZU010000005.1, on the reverse strand, counting down.
TTCCAGTGTAAAAGTAATTACTTTTTCATTCAATAGGTGCTAAAGCATCTGTAAAAGCATTTATAGTAAAGACTGTTAATAAGAAAGCTAAAAATATTTTACATTGAGTGATTACATCACTTACTGTCATTTTATATGGATATAAAACTGCAAACACAGAAACTGACACAATAATGAAGACATGCAGTCCCATAAGGTCATAAAAATAAACATTATTTCAAGCTACATAATAAGTTACATCTACCCCAGCTTGGAAACTTTGCCCATAAACTGTAAAAGTTTCTCTTGGAGTATAAACAATTTTAACATCTGGAATTGCTAAAGCAATAAAAGCTCCTAAATATGCTGCTGATGCAAAAAAACGTAAAGCTTTTGGCTTATTAAGTGCCAGCGTAATTCCTATACATAATCCGACCAAGCGACAAAAATGTAGCGGAATAGATTCTCATATTCTTGGATAGTGACTAAGCCCCATATTCAAAGAACGTAAAAACATTCCGATTAATAATAAAATTCCAGTTGCTCTTATTATAATTTCTTGAACTTTGGCAGAAGGTTTATTTCTTTGTCAAGAAGCTTGGATTTGTCTTTTAAACATTCATCATAAAATCACAAAAAGAACAGTTGCTATAAGACCTATTTTCATCAAAATTAAAGTAATTGATAGATTACTAACAAAGTTATTATCAGTACCTGTCCAAGATAAAAATGAATGTTTGAGATATCAGTACTTTTGTTCTAAATTCATTACTCCCTTTCGTAATAAGTTTCTTTATATTATATATGGAAAACATAAAATCCAAAATTGCTTATAACTTTCTTGCATTTATTTTTAAGCTACTTTGTTTTTTCCCACACTTCCCCAACTCAAAATGTGGAACAAAATTAATTTATTTCCACATTTTGAGTACAATAGCTAAAAAACGCCCATAAAATAAAAAAGCTTAAAAAAGAGAAATAAATATTCTTTTTTATAAACTTTTGCTTTTTTTACTTTAAAAAACGCAACTATATATAGTTTTTTCTACTACAAAAGGAAGCAAAAACCAAGAAAATTTTTAATTTTTTTTGCATTAGGGAATTATTAAATGGTAGAATTATGGTGGATAGTGGGAGGAAGTGGTAAATATGTACGGATCACAAACACGAAATATCGACGATAAAAACAGAGTAGTTTTACCTCCTGTTTTTAGAGATGAGCTCGGAAGCAAACTTTACATTACCATCGGATTTGATGGTAATGCAGAAGTACGTTCTCAAGAAGGTTTTCAATCATACATTGCGATGATTGAAAACAAATCTAGATTTGATGTCAAAACCAGAACATTAGCTAGATATATTTTTGGAAACACTTTCGAAGTGGTGCTTGATAACCAAAACAGAATTCCCCTACCTAAACCAATAATTGAAAAATTAACTATCCAAAAAGAAGTAATCTTTATCGGTGTGGGTTCAATTGTTGAACTCTGAGCTAAAGAAAAATATGATGAAATTCAAAATCAATATACAGTGGAGGATATGGCAGAATTAGCACAATTCTTGTCTCAAGATGTCTCAAAATAAATTACATTACTCAGTTATGCTAGACGAAACTATTGAGTCTTTAAATATAAAACCTAATGGTATTTATGTGGACTTAACTGTTGGAATGGGCGGACACTCTTCCGCTATTCTAGCCAAAATACCAAATGGAAAGCTAATTGCTTTTGATAAAGATGATTATGCTTTGGTTCAATCACAAATTAGATTAAGTCAAATTGCTTCCAATTTTATACTAGTTAAAAGTGACTTTAAAGATATTAAAGCTAAACTTCATGAGCTAGGTATATATAAAGTAGATGGTATTATTGCTGATTTAGGAATTTCATCACCTCAAATAGATCAAGCTGAGCGGGGATTTAGTTATAACAAAGATGCTAAATTAGATATGCGAATGAATCAACAACAAGAGCTAAGTGCTTATGATGTAGTAAATTCATACCCTGAAGAGAAATTAGCTGACATTTTATGAAAATACGCTGATGTAAAACTTAATAAAAAAGTTGCGAAAGCCATCGTAAATGCTAGACCAATTTCAACCACCATGCAGTTAGTTGATGTTGTTAAATCTGCTTATCCAGCAGCTTTATTAAGACAAAAAAATCCTGCTAAAGCAATCTTTCAAGCAATTAGAATTGAAGTTAACAATGAACTTGATTCACTTCACCAATTGTTACTTGATGCAACAGAATTATTAAATAAGGATGGAACATTAAGTATCATTACATTTCACTCCCTAGAAGATAAGATGGTTAAAGATTTTATTAAAGATTTAACCAAAAGTGATCTTCCAAGTAAGATGCCTGTTATGGAAGAAAAAAAATTCCTAATAAAACAGGTAAAACCTTCAAAACAAGAAATAGAAGAAAATAATCGCTCTCGAAGCGCAAAATTACGTGTAATAAAGAAATTAATTTAACACTATAAATTAAAAATTTAATAAGGAGTAGTTATGAAGAAGTATTTTATAAACTTTCACATTCGTACCAATGAATGTTCTTTTGCTTTCGTAAATAACACAAATGATAACTACTTAAATGTTAAATTAAATGCTAAAAATATTATTTCTTATTCACATTCTAGTGACTTAGTTTCTTGACATGATGCAATTATTGCTCAAGTTAAAGATATTGTCAAAAAAGATTTTGTGACATTAAACTATGTTTTTGATGATAATTTATTTCCTAATTTAGAACAAAAAATTATGGTTAATAAACTAAATTGTCAAAGTGCAAGTTATGACTCAAGAATTCTTGCTGAACTATTTACTCAAAAAAATGTCAAATTAACTAAAGCTAACGTAATTGAGGATTTCTTAACAAGTTTTCCAATTAATTACACCATGCAAAAAAATGAAATCATTAAGGAATATAAAGATATTCCTAAAAACCGTATAGCTGAAACTATCACTCAATATTTATCAGTTTTCAAAACAAATTTAATTCCAAATTCAATTAATGATTTTAAAGCGTTATTTTCAGCTAACATTCCAAATTGCCAAACAAATTACTTTTTACAAAGTCAAGTATTAGCAGCAAGCATGAAAAGTATCCCTACTTCAAGCCTAGTAGTGGATTTGCAAGCCGACTATATAGCTTTCTTTGTAGTTAAAAATGGAGCAATTTTAACCTATAAAAAATTGCCACTTGGTTACAATATACTTGATAACTTAGAAATTATTAAGTATGAAATTAAAAATAGAAACACAAATGATAACATTGAAGCGACAGAAGAATCATTAATTCCTATGTTAGAAGGAATTTCTCAAAGATATAGTGCATTCAAAAACTCCTTACTTAATGAATTATTAAAATACACTATGACAAGTTTCAAAAATCCTCTTATAAATCAATTAAGCCATATTGCATTTACTGGTCAACTTGCATGAATGGTTAAGAATATTGAAGAAACATTTTTTGCTCGTTTTAATGTACATAACATGACAATTCAAAGCCTTAACAATGATAACAACTTTAGATTATTTACTCTAGAAGATTCGATTTTAGAGCAAGTTGTTCTAATTACTAACGAACATAAAGTTGAATCAATACAAAATAACACAGTGCTAAGCAAAATTGATTACACTCACCCTAAAGCCAAAAATAACATATTAAGCAAACTATTTAGTAGATTTCACTTAAGATAGGAGATTACCATGAATAATGAATTCGACAATAATGCAGCATCATATAAAACAGCCATTTCCCTAAAGGTCATAGGGGTTGGTGGTGCTGGAAATAATGCAGTCAACATGATGTATGATGAAAATTTACCAAATGTAGACTTTATTGTTGCAAACACAGATCTTCAATCACTTGAAAAAAGTAAATGTACACATAAAGTTGCTTTAGGAAAAGAAAATCGTGGTTTTGGGGCTGGATCAGATCCTAAGCTTGGAGCAAAAGCAGTTGATGAATCAACTACAGAAGTCAAAGAAGCCTTAAAAGATGCTGATGTTGTAATTATTACTGCTGGATTTGGTGGCGGAACCGGTACAGGTGCCAGCCCCAAAATTGCTCAAATTGCAAAAGAAAGTGGTGCACTAACTATTGGTCTAGTTACTACACCATTTGTTTACGAAGGAAAAAATCGTATGCTAGTAGCACAAAATGGTATTGAACAACTTAAACAAGCTGTTGACTCTTACATTGTGCTTTCGAATGAAAAATTATCTGATGAAAATCCAGATGTACCATTTGCTGATTCTCTTAAATTATCAAACATAACCTTAAAAAATATTATTATGGCAATTCATGATGTTTTAAATCGTGTCGGTACAATTAACATTGATTTTGCTGACATTAAGCACACACTAAAAGATTCTGGTCTAACTATTGTTGGTATTGGACAAGCTGTTGGTGAAAATCGTGCTGAAAAAGCTGTTAAAAAAGCTTTCGAAACAAATCTATACGAATATGATATTAAGCATGCATCTAAGCTTTTAATCAACATCCAACACGACAAATTGGTCACAAACAAAGAAATTAGAAATGCTGTTTCTACTATACACGAAATTCTTTCAGGTCAAGATGGCTTTATCAATGATTGCAAAATTGGTCAAGAAATCGTTGAAACCGAAGATAACAAACAAATTTTCAAAGTTTCTATTATTGCCTCAGGTGTAGATGCAACTACAGCTGATGTGCAAGAAGAAAAGGCAACTTCTAAGATTGATGCAATTACAGACTTGCAACCTGAAATTGAAAATACCGAAGAAGTAATGCTTGAACAAGAAGAAGAAAATGAAATGATCAAAAATACTTTAGAAGCAGATTCAAATGCCTTGTTACATGCTACCGAGGAAGTTAAATATGCTCAAACTAAAGAATTAAACTCATATTTTGATATTGATGATACTTCATTAACAGATGAACAAGAAGAAACTAGTTGATTTATTTCAAAATAGTCGATGTTGCGAAGACTTGAAATACTTAACATTTTCCTTGTTAACAGCCTAGCTAATACCTAGGCTGTTTTATTATTCCTTGGTTTTATAATATTTTAATTAAAAAAATACCCTACTGTAAAGTAGAGCATTTTGCAATTATTTTTTGCTTAATAAAGCAGCAATTTCAGGCATTGATAAATTATGCAATGTAGCTAAGTCATAAGGATTTTCATTCAAATAAGTTTTACTAATGCGTTTATCAAAGTCATCTACAGCCATAGCCATATGTGGCTGTCATTTTAAACGAGAATCAAGTTTAAAGTAATCAAAAGTTCTATATACTAGACTTGTAATAAAATTATTTGGAACCTTATTTATAACAAATTCAGGCTCATTATCTTGTAAGATTAGTGGAACAATGAAGTCAAATGTTTCAACTGTTTCATTCGCTATAGTATTTTGTATATCCAAGCTTAGTTGGTCACCTTTTATTGAATCATATAATTGATCAATGTAAGCTTGCTCGTTACTTGGTTTTGTTTGATATCTATCAAATTGATCACTAAAGACTTTTTGATAATATAATTTAAAACTTTCAAAAGAGCTATGTGTATATGCATGACTAGCTGGTACATGTTTTATTGGCTGATAGTTAATAAAAACCTTATTTGTTATACCATAAACCATATATAATTCCGGCTTAAATTTGCTATGTTGAACATTTACAGGAATAGAAATTTTATAAAAGTGTACATGAGGATTTAATTCTTCTAATTTATTCTTTTCAAATTCTGGCTTATAGTCGATATATAGTTTATCCTTATCTAAGTACGCTAAATCATACTTAGATAAAAAACTGTTTTTTAAAGCAACTAATGATTCATGCATGCTGCTTGATAGTTTCTTATCTTCCAATAATCTAGATAGTTTATTATTTGTGTATGACAATTCTTGTATTGTATAACCATTTATAGCTTGCACAAGTTTATCTTTATTTAAGTATGATAAAGGGGCATTAAACTCTGGGTCCTTACTTTTAGCACTAAATTCTAGCTTGTTATTTCAAGCTTGTGCTAAAAAATTTGAAATATTAAATTCATAATTTGGGTAAAGCTTATTAAAAATCTGTTCTTCAACATTTCAAGCAGGTATCATTTCTGCTTTTTGATTACCTTCTAATTGAGCAAGACTAAGAGAAGTGACCAAATCTAGTCCATATTTTCTATTATCCTGCACAAGTTTTTTGTGTTCATTGCCATATTGAACTAAATTAATTTTATTTTTACTTTGTAAAATATTTTGTAAAAAATTTATGTTTTTGCCTTCTCCTGTAGGAGCAAAAAATCCAATATCTTTATTTGATAAATCCATTTGTTTATATAAAGGTATAGCAATATTCTTATACGCTATATAAACAGCTGGTACCATATCTCCTGGTTTACTTTTTTTCTCTTCTTTTTTTATAAAATAGCAATCAGAACTATTCATATAGTTTAAGTAATTATTCACTAAATTAATATTTACTCAAGCTGTTTTATTTATTGTTCCATCGTTGTTGTATATCTTTGGATTTCTATTTATGGTTTGAATAATTAAATTAAGCGACTCTAAATAGGTTTCTGAAGGATAGTAAATTTCATGATCCTGTGCTGGAATAAATTTTAATACTGCTTTATTTAGCCCATCAAGATCAAAGTTTTTGTTTGGATTTACTCAAATTAATTCTTTAATACCATTAATTTTGTTCAAATTATCATTCAATTCACTTTTTTCTGTTTGATGGCATGATACAAGTGAGCAAAATGGTAAAAAGGATATTGAACCCAAAAGTAATAATAATGATTTATGTTTTTTCATTTCACCTCTTTAATTTATATACAAGAATTAATTGTATATATAATCATTATAGGCTTATTTTATTAAGTACATTATAAAATTTGATTTCATGTGGAAATTTCCACATTTTTTCCCTTTTTTTCAGATTTTGGAGTTTAAATACTTTAAACTTAGAACCAAGTAAAATAAATAAGAGAATTGGCGCTCTCATAATAAAATTTTTAAACGATACGATCAAACAATAAATGATTTAGATCATTAATTACAATTTTAATAAAGGAAAGAAAAACGAAACTACCTAGCGCGTAGCTTCGTTAATTTTTTTATAGTTGGTATATAAATTTTTGCAATATAATGCTTACGATTTTTACCTACAAAAGATATTCATTCAATATTATTTGGGATATCTACATCTAGACTTAAATATTCATCTAAATCCTTGCACAGATTCACAAAAAAGCGTTTATAGAAAATGTACCTTATAGGCGAAATATATATAAAGAATGCTGCCATAGATATATAACATATTATGGATGAATATTGACTCATATAAACTTTTTCCTTAACTAATATAGTTAATGTAGTAATTATAAAAAATAATGATGTTAAAGTTGCAGATAAAAAGCCATTAAGTATCATTCAGCATATTAATTTTCTTTTGATTAAAACGAGAAGTTTATTTCGTCTTAGTAAATAAAAATCATTTCTAAATTTAAATATATTATTATTCACATTTTTTTCATCAATAATTTCATATTTTGTATTTATGTGAATTTTCTTTCTGTTTCAAAAGAAATTAACCATACGATATTGTTTATTACATCCTATTGCATATCTATATATCCAAGTATTTTTTACATTTGATTCCTTATTTCACTTATATTTAGGGATATACAAAGGTAAAAAGTCACCTTTTTTATTTTTATATAATCAAATCAGTTTATACAAATTTCAATATATAAATGGATTTATTCAGGCAAAAAGTATTCAATAATTAGATAAATCAATAAAAGCTATAGTCAAAAATAGACTAAAAATAATTGATTCAGTAAGACTTTTTAATATAAATAAATTGTCTTTAAAATTGCTTATTGCCTTATTAGGATTGATTCTTTTTATCATTTTATTTAATATGGGATATGTATTTCTAGCAGCTTTTCTGTTGGTAAACCTAATATTTTTTCAGATTTTTTATATTACTACAATAATTCTTTTGCATTCAGATGTTATTGCGCTTGAATGTAAAACTGTTTGTGAGAGTAAAAAATACTGTTAGTATAGTTTCCTTGTAAATTAAAATTATTCCCTTATATCCTTGTTTATATTATTTAACTAATAAAGATGGTTCATCCATTTCTTTTGGTTGTGCTACATGAATGTAGTCTAATACAGTTGGAGCTACATTAGCAAGTTTACCATCTGCTAATTTAACACTTTTATCACTGCATACAAACATTACAGGACTTGAAGTATGTTTTGTAGCTGGCTTACCATTAGCATCTTCAGTAATTTCAGCATTTCCGTGGTCAGCTGTAATAAAGATTGTTACATCGTTTTCTTGAGCTCATTTTATAACTCTAGCAATTTGGCTGTCTAAGAATTCAACAGCTTTAATTGCAGCTTGTAGATTACCTGTGTGCCCTACCATATCAGGGTTCGCATAGTTCATAATGGTTACATCAAAATCAAGTGCATTAGCAAGCAATTCATCTGTAATTCCTTGAGCTGACATTTGAGGGGCATCAGCATATGATTCAACTTTAAGTGAATCTACCATAATACGTTTTGAGTTTTTAAACTCAATATCGTTTCCACCATCCATGAAATAAGTTACGTGAGCATATTTTTGAGTTTCAGCGATTCTTAATTGTTTTAATCCTGCTTGCTCAAGAACTCTACCAATTGGCATTGTAATTTGCATTTCATCAAAAGCAATAATTGTATTGATTCCCTCATATTTCATCATTGAAACAAATTTATCAATGTTTCTTGGGTGTGTTGGTTTTACATCATATAATGGTGATCCAATAAATAAGTGTGTTAATTGTCTTGCTCTATCAGGTCTAAAGTTAAAGAAGATAATTGAATCTCCATCTTGTACAAAGTCTTCTTTAGTTAAGTTAGCATTAATTGCTGGCACAAAGAATTCATCACTAATGTCTTGGCTATATTGAGCATCAACGTATTCTAATGGTGAATTAAATGTGTGATATGAATTACCCAAAATAGCTTCATAAGCTTTTTCAACTCTATCAAACATTGAGTCTCTATCCATGGCATAAAATCTTCCTGAAATTGAAGCTACATTATATCCATATTGTTTACATAAAGCATCTAATTTTTCAAATGAAGGTTTAATACTTCTAGGAGCAACATCACGTCCATCCCCGAAAGCGTGAATTGCAACTTTTTTAACGCCATATGCATGTGCTGATTTTAATAGTTCGAATAAGTGATTTTCAAGTGAGTGAACTCCCCCAGGAGAAAGTAATCCCATCACATGTAATGTTTTATTATTTTTCTTAACAGCTTCAAAAGCTTCAATAAAAGCTTTATTTTCACCAAATGCCCCATCATCTAAAGCTTTTTGAATTAAAGATAGTCCTGTGTATACCACAGTTCCAGCTCCAATATTTAAGTGTCCAACTTCTGAGTTTCCCATTTGTCCTTTTGGAAGACCCACATATTCTCCAGAAGCTTGAAGCACTGAGTTTGGATAATTTGTAAGTAAGTTATCAAATGTAGGAGTGTTAGCTAAAGCAAAGGCATTCCCTTGTTTTTCTGCTCTAAGTCCTAATCCGTCGATAACAATAAGTACAGTTTTTTTCATTTTTTCTCCTTATTAAATTAATTAAAAAAATTATAGTGTTTTCTTTTAAATATTTAAATAAAAACTTGCAATATTAAAAAAATAAGAAGCATTAGCTTCTTACTAAAATTATTTATCTTGTACAGCTTCTACACCAGGTAGTTTAAGTCCTTGAAGTAATTCAAGTGAAGCTCCACCACCTGTTGAGACATGTGTAAACTTATCTTCCATACCTAATTTTTCAACAGCAGCAACTGAATCACCACCACCAACTACTGAGTAAGCACCTTTTAGTTGTGCAATTGATTCACAAACAGCAAGTGTTCCTTTTTCATAGTTGGCAAATTCAGCCACTCCCATAGGTCCATTTCAAACAACTGTTTTAGCATCTTTTAATGCATTTTTAATGTTTTCAATTGATTTAGGTCCAAGGTCAAGTCCCATGTAGCCATCTTTAATTGACCCTTCTTGCATTTCAGGTTCTACATCCTTGAATTCTTTTGCACAAGCGTGATCAACTGGTAAAATAACTTTGTCACCATATTTTGCTAAGAATTCTTTCGCAAGTTCAACATAGTCATTTTCAACTAATGAAGTTCCTGTTGTTTCACCTCTTGCTGCCATAAATGTGTAAGCCATAGCTCCACCAATAATCATTTTGTCAGCAATTTTAGCTAAGTTTTCTAAAACTTGAATTTTATCCGAAACTTTAGCACCACCAATAATTGCTACATATGGGTGTTCTGGGTTTGTAATTACTTTGTTAAGTGATTCAACTTCTTTTTGCATTAAGTATCCAAGTGCAGATTCTTTAATGTTTGAAGAAATTCCAACATTTGAAGCATGAGCTCTGTGAGCTGTTCCGAATGCGTCATTAATAAACGCATCACCTAATGAAGCTCAGTAAGCACCAAGTTCTGGATTATTTTTTGATTCAGCTTTGTCATTTAAGTCTTCAAAACGTGTGTTTTCAACCAAAACAACATCACCAGGTTGCATGTTTGCAACTGTTTTTTCTAATAGTTCACCTCTTGTTTCAGGGACAAATGTAACTGGACGTTGTAATTCATTCGCTAGTTCAACAGCTACTGGTCTAAGTGTTTTTGAAGCTAAATCTTCAGCAGATTTAATTCTTCCTAAGTGTGAGAATAAAATAACTTTTCCACCTTCAGCAATAATTTTATTAATTGTTGGTAAAGCAGAAACGATTCTTTTCGTTGATGTAATAACACCATTTTTTACTGGTACGTTAAAATCAACTCTAACTAATACTTTTTTACCTTTTAAATTAAGGTCATCAATTGTTTTTTTCATCGATATCTCCTCTATGTTATCTTTTGAAATTATATTTTATTTTAAGTAAAATAAATTAAAAAAATATAGCTTTTTAGCGCTATATTTCTAGTATAAATAATTAGGAATGTAAACTAATTCAAGTAAAAAGTAAAGTGAAAAAATATCTTTTAAAATATCATTATAAATTGCTCTAGTTACTTTTTCTGGTTTTGTCGAATATTGAGGAACATCAATTATCCCAAATCCTTGAGGTGAAATAAAAGCCATATAAATTAAATCATTTTCTGCATGTAATTTAATATTGTTAGTATTAGTAAACTTAAGGTTTCTTTTTCACATATTAGTTAGATTTTCCATAGCTAATGGTGTAAACATTGCACGAGCTTTAAGTTCATCATCAGCTTTAAGTTTGAAAATCTTGTTAAATTCAGGGTTTTCAAGTGTAATCTTTTTCTTGTTTCCTGCAAACGCTTCAAAGTATGAAAATGATGTTCAATGTTTTGGATCTAGCGATCTTGCATCAATTTTTAGTAAAGTAGCGTAATAATGTGTTTCACTATGGTGCACATTACCTTTTGAATCCTTATAAGTAGTTTCATATATTCAATGGGTATTAGAAAAATGAGCAGGATACTTATCGTCAATAATTAAAGTTTGACATGGCTTAGCCTGCACTAATCTAGCACCACTAGGGATATTTGCAGGCATGCAATTTTTATATTCAGCCATTGTAAAAACATGAGTATCTGGTGCAAATGAGTATTTAACTCCAGCACTTTGATCTTCATAGTTCTTACCTTTAAAGTTTCAATTTGGTTGTAAGATATCAATTGTCATTTTATAAACATCATCTTTTGAAATCTTATTGCGAATCATCGATGAAATACTTTTAGCTGCAGACAATGCTTGTCATAAGTAAACTGCTGCAACAATAATAATTGGAAAAGTAATTACTCCAAATACCCCACCTACAATCATCCCGGGTTCTTTACCACTAATAGCACATGGGATAAAAACACTTAATGTGATGACTAGTAATGCTAATGCAACTGATCCTATAATAAAAAATAATTTTAAACTGTTTTTATATTTGGTATATAAAGGTGATTGAAAACAGTCATTAACTATTTTTTTAATAACAGGCAAGACTTTTTGGTCAGCTTCACTTTTAAAATCTGCATAGTTTAAATAGTCAGCTACGCGTTTCATTGTACTATAATCCTAATTCATTCATATCAACGTCTTTTCTAGCCTTAGCTGAAGCTTGGAATAGAGGAACTGTTGATAATTTCATATTTGATGAGACAACATTGTCTGGTCATGTCATAATTTGCATGTTAAATGCATTAGCTTTAGAGTTATATAATCTTCTGGCAGCAGCAATTTCTCTTTCAAGATAAACTGTTTCTTCCATTAATTCTTTGTATAAACCATCTGCTTTAAGTTCTGGATAGTTTTCTCCAACGGCCATTAAACGACCAAAGATTGAATTGTTTAAGCTTTCAATTTCTTCGCTGTTAGCAGCAGTGTTTCCAGCTAAAGTTAATGAACGTAATTTTGCAACATCTTCAAATACTTTTTCTTCATGGATTTTGTAAGATTTTACTTGTAACACAATTTTGTTTAATGTATCTGAACGTTTTTGCAATTGTGTATCAATTCCTGAAGCTGCTTCGTTGATTTCGTTTTGCATTCTTAAAAATTTATTTCTGCGAACGATGTATCAGATAACAGGAATAATGAAAATAAATGATGCATAAACAACAACTTTTGCAGGTGTTGATGCTTTAGCAGCAACTTCTGTATTGTCTGCAACCGGTTCTAGTCCTTCTGGGTTTTTTAATTCTGAGTTATTAAATAAATTTGACATAATTTCTCCTTTAATTTAATTATATATTTTTTTAATTTGCACTTTAGTATTTTTTTAACAAGTAAAAAAATATTTACATCTTGATATAAGACAAAAAAATATATATAAAATTGTTTACTAATAACTTATTGACACATTCTATGACTTTAAATAAATTCATAAGAATTATGTTAATGTGCTTTATATGCCAACATAATTTAATTAATTTTTAAAAGTTAAAATGAATTTGTCGAAATTTACATAAAATATTGAAAAATAAAGTAGCTTAACTTTAAAATTATGTTTAAGTTTTAAGATTGCAATATTAAATTATCTTTTATAATTATTTTTATGAGACTAAGATTTGATAAAAATGCAGAAAGCAATTTAAATGCTTCAGAATACTTAATTAAAGAATTTCCTGTAAAACTTAATGCTAATGATGTTTTAGAAATTGGTGCTGGTAAAGGAGAAATGATTACTAAACTGGCTCAATTAAACCCAAATACTAGATATATTGCTTTTGAGAAATACCCAACCGTAGCAAACAAAATACTTAAAAAAATCAATGAGATGGGATTGAAAAATTTATTTATAGTTACAAAAGATGCAGCAAATTTAAATGAATTATTTACTGGAGTAATTAATACAATTTGGTTAACTTTTTCAGATCCATGACCTAAGAATGCTCATGAAAAAAGAAGATTAACATATAAAACATTTTTAGAGCAATATAAATCATTATTATCACCACAAGGATTTCTATATTTTAAAACTGATAATGATAAATTATTTGACTATTCATTAGAATCTTTATCATTAAGTAATTGAACAGTAATTGATTATACTCGTGACTTACATGCTTCTAGCTACAATGCTACAAATGTACCTACAGGATATGAAGAAAAGTGGTCTGCTAAGGGTAAAAATATTAATTTTTTAATTGCAAAGCCAAATTAAAAATGTACTTGTGTTGTATCAAGTACATTTTTTTATCATAGAATAATATTTTTAATATAAATAGTTTGGAATATAGACTAATTGCAACATAAAGTAAAGTGAATATATGTCAGATATTATATCTTTGTAAGCATATTTTATAACCTTTTTTAGGCTAGTGCAATAAAGTGGTAAGTCAACTTTTGCAAAGTCCATAGGTGAATTAAATGAAATATAAATTAAATCATTATCAGCAATCAGCCTCATGTATTGAGCTGAAATATGTTTTTTATTACGGAGTCACATATTTGTTAAATTTTCCATTGCCAAAGGAGTAAATAGTAAACGCGCCTTGAGCTCATCATCTGTTCTTAATTTGAAAATTTTATTAAAAGTACTATTTTCAAGATTTGCTTTCTTCATTCGACCTTCAAAAGATTCAAAAAATGAGAATTTGGTTCAATATTTTTGATCTAAATTTCGTGCATCTATTTTTATCACAGTGCAGTATTGATCAATATTTTGAGAAGTGCCAGCAAAATTTGAAACTCATCGAGCATTCGAAATGTGTGTTGGATATTTACCATCAATAACAATTGTTTGACATTTGTCAGCTTTTGCAAGTCTAGCATCATTTGCAATTGATAAAGGCTTATAGTTTGCATATTCAGAATATGTAAAAACATGATCATCACTTGAAAATGTATATTTAGTATTATCACTTTTATATTCTGTTCCATAATATTCTCAACTTGGTTGTGCAGCATGAATGCAAGCTTTATATAATTCATTTGACTTAGATAATTTTTCCTTCAGATCTTTTCTAATGTCTTTTGTATAATCTAGTGCGTTTGATAAAAATACAAGTGAAATAATAATCAGTACTAAAACAATGGCAACAAATAACCCTCCCACAATAATTCCAGCAAGGTTTTTTTGTATTGCAGTAGGAATTAATAATCCTAAAGTCAAAATAATTCAAGCAAGCGTTATAATTCCGATGATTTTAAAAATTTTTATCGCCTTTTTGTATTTTGTATATGCTTCAGTCTGAAAACTGATTTCAAATAGTTCTTGAATTATTGGTGAAATTTTACTTTTTGCAGTTGCTTCAAAGTCTGAATAGTTTAAAAAATCAGCTACTCTTTTCATATTTTATAATCCTTCTTTCCCTTTATTTATATTTTCCTTTGCTTTATAGATGCGTGAAAAAAACAATAATGAATGCATCTTGCAAAGTAATATTTAAAATAGATATCATAATTAGCATATAAAATCATTAACTTTTAAATTATATATTTTTTATACCAGGGTAATTTCTTTTTTGCATATATATTCTCTATTGAAATAAGCTTTTTTATCAGTGATAAGTTTAAATTTTGGTATTTTTGGCAATTTAAAAATGCAAAAACAAGATTAGTTGGCAGTCAATTTTAGTAATGTATGCATCATGTTGCCTAATAAAATTAAAAGTATAATTTGTCAATAACTTTAAATGTTTTTTCTACATGTATTTTGGAATACTTTATTATTAAATAAATTTATTATATTTTTCTCCTTGTAATTATTATATAGATATTTTTATCTTTGACTTTTTTTGAAAAAATTTTAAAACATATTTAAATATCCACTTGATTAAAAAAACAAATATAGCTTAAATTTAGGATTATTTACTTTAAATATGAAAATGTGGAAATAAAACATTATTCCACATTTAATCTTCTATAACTAATTTTAATTTTGCAAAAAGAATATAATAAAAATATAAAAATAAAGTAAGGAGAACATATGAAAACTAAAAAGAACGAAAAAATCAAAAACATCACAGCAGGTATAGCTGGACTCATTATTGGTTCAGGTATAGTTCTTGCTACTACAGCGGGATGCACTGATGGGTTTAAGAAGAATGTGAAAGATCCGAAATATATTAGTGACTATCAAAAGGTTATGACTGATGCAACTAATAAACTTAACACACTAACTGATCAAAATTTTCTTGCTAAGCCATATTTGCAAAAAGTTATTAAAGATAATAAAATTGCAAATCCAAATGGTGAGCCTAATGATAGCTTGAAAGATAAAACCAGAAATCTGAAAGATGCTTTAGATAAAATTGACAAAATTAGTGCCCTTGAGGATGAAATTAATAATGTCAAGAAAATATCAGAATTATTAACAGATTCAAAATCTAAAGAAAAAATAGATAAGTTAATTCAAGACATTTTGAAAAATACAGATCTTAATAATGATGAAGATATTACGAGAAATGCAGACATTATCAGAAATAACACCAAAGAAATTTGCGATGCTCAATTGCAAAATGAAAAAAATGAAGCATTAAAACAAGCAGCAGAAAACTTTTCTGACTTAAACTCAAATCAATTAAAGGATTTCGAAACTAAAATTAATAATTCAACATTAACAACTGAACCTAATATTAAAAAATTAGTTGAAATCTTTCGTGATTTAAATGCTTCAATGAAGGAATTAAATACAATTTTTACAAAATATGAACATATTTATGATGTCAATGATGTAAATAACAAAAAATACAAAGATGCTGATTCAAAAGCTAAGAAGCTTTTTGATGATGCTTGAAATAATGCTAAAAATATCGCAAAAGATAAAGGACTAAATGAAAACAAAGATCAAAAGACAGTTCAACAAGTTCTAAAAACACTACAAGGTGCCTTTGATAAACTTTCTCAAGGTTTTGATTCAGGTTTAGGGCAAAAAATTAATAATGCTATTAATGAAATTGATAAGTTGAAAAACATCAATAATAATCAAAAGAATTTCTTAAAATCCGAATTATCAGAAGCATTAATAAAAAATGAAGATCAAATATTAAATGTTTTAAATGATGCTAAAAACTTAGATGTTAAGATGAAAGATATTTCTGCCTTAGTAAGTCAAACCATTAACAAAACTTTAGGAAATGAAGTGCAAAATAATTATGATGTGGCTGATGATACATTGAAAGAAGCCTTCAAAAGTGCTGCTAAACCATTGCAAGATGTTATTAA
The DNA here is from genome assembly GCF_048284415.1 of Mycoplasma paraquilae. Lineage (NCBI taxonomy): Bacteria > Bacillati > Mycoplasmatota > Mollicutes > Mycoplasmatales > Mycoplasmataceae > Mycoplasma > Mycoplasma paraquilae. The sequence goes on along the minus strand of NZ_JBLVZU010000005.1, from coordinate 23,473 downwards.
TAAAGAAAAGGGTGAAAATAAATCTCTTGATGAATTAAATAAACTAGTAGAAGGGCAACAAGCTGCTTTTGAAAAATTAAATGGTGAAGCAAATATTAACAAAGCAATTAAAGAATTGAATGATGCATTAACTAAAGATAAAAACTTAAATACTATTCAAAAAGGTGTTTTAACTGTTGAAATAAATAATTTAAGCAAAAACAAGAACAAATATAGCTCCTTAAAAGACTTTAAAGATAAATTCCAAACTTCATTGAGTGCTAAAATTAACACTTTAAGTCAAAATATGAGTACTTTAGGTACATTGACAACTGAAAAAGCACAAGTTATTGTAACACCAAACTTCATAAATGCTGATAAAACTCTACAAGATGGATACACAAGTGAAGTTGATAAAGTACAACTAGACAAACTAACTGAAGATAATAGTTTAATTACCCAAGCTATTACAAAAATAACTGAAGCTAAAGGTAAATTAAATGGTGATGCTAAATTTGCAAGTGCTAAAAAAGAAATTATTGATAATTTAAGCAAAAACTATCCAAACTTAACAGAAGGCCAAAGAACAGAAGCAACTAATAAATTAAATGATCAAAAAGTTAAATTTATTGCTAAATATGGAAATGAAAAAGATGCTTCATTAGAAGAAATGAAAGCTGAATTTTCAAAAGATAATGACGCAATGAAAAAGCTTACAGACTCATACAATTTATTAAAAGGTATTAACAAAAATGGACATAAATATCATGATGCATACACAAGTTTAGGTCAAGAACAACACAAACAAGTTGATAGCGCAATACAATCTGCCAGCGATCTTGTTTCAGGCACTACACAAGATACCTTGAACTATGACAAAATTACAGATATTTCAGGCAAACTAGAAGCTGCTATTAACATGCTTGATGGTAAGGCTGGTGACAAACTTGTAAGTAGCTTTGATGAATACAAAAACCTAAACAACAAGCAAATTCAAGCCTTTAAAGAACAAGCCAAAGTCGCTAAAACCGAAGAAGACATTACAGCATTAAAAGCTAAAGCTTCACAATTAGATGCAAAGATGGCAGAAGTTAAAACATTAGTTACTGATAAACTTGATAAAACTTTAGGAAATGAAGTACAAAATAATTATGACGTAGCTGATGATACATTAAAAGAAGCCTTTAAAGCTGCAGCTAAACCATTACAAGATGTTATTGATAAAGAAAAGGGTGAAAACAAAGCTCTTGATGAATTAAATAAACTAGTAAAAGAACAAGAAACTGCATTTGGAAAGCTAAATGGTAACTCTAATATCGATAAGGCAATTACTGAGCTAACTGACTATATTCATTCTGCAGAATTAAGTGAAGAGCAACAAAATGCATTAATTACAAAAGTTAACAAAATAAAAGAAAACACAAGCGTCAAATATGCTTCTCTAACTGACTTTAACACAAGATTTAAAGATGTAATGAAAAAAGAAATTGATGATTTAGTTTCAAATATAAAGACTTTAAAGACATTAAAAAATGAAAAAGCAGATGTCGAACAAAGTCCTAACTATTGAAATGCAGATAGCAATTATCAAAATAATTATGTAAATTCATTCAATAATATTGACAAAGGAATATTATCTGCTGACCTCAAAGAAGTCAAAGGATATGTCATTAAAATAACAACTGCAAAAGGCGATTTAAATGGTGATGTTAAACTTCGGAATGAAAAAAATAAAGTATTAGAAAGTTTTGATGAAACTTATCCAGAACTTAATAAAGAGCAAAAAGGAATTGCATTAACTTATTTAAGTCCAAATGATAAAACTATTAAGTTAATTAATAAAAATAGTAAGATTCAAGTGCCATCAATCGAAAAATTTAAAGAAGACTTAAAAGATTTAAATAACGAAATGAAAAAGCTTAATGATTTATATAATCAAGTTAAGGATATAAAATCAGAAAATGATACTAATCATGAAAACTATGTACTTTCATCTCAAGAATTCAGAACTGAATTTGATAATGCATATAACAATGTTTCGATGATTACAAAATCAAATGAATTTAGTCACAATGTACTTCTAAAAGGTGTAACAAAAGCTTACGGAACACTTTTAGATGCATTTAATAGTTTAAATGGTGATACTAATAAAGAACTAAAGATCACAGCATTAAATGATGTGCTTTCAAAAGCTAAAAATTTAAATCCAGTTCAAAGAAATAATTTTAAACAAGCAATTGAAGGAATTAAGGAGACAAAATATAATTCAGAAGCAGAATTAGATAAGCAATGCAATCTTATTAAGGAACAAATAACTAATTTAGATACTAATATGCTGGCTCTAAAAACAGCAATAGATGAAAAAGAAAATGTATTGAAAACTGATAACTATATATACTCTGATGAAGAATTAAAAAACAACTACACTAAAGCCATTCAAGTTTCTGAAGCAAACTATGAAACATATACAAATACCCAAGATATAGCAAAAATTACTAAAAATATCGACGCTCAAAAGAAAAACCTAAATGGTGACGCTAAATTAGAAAAAGCTAAAAAATGAACTGAATACAATAATTTAAATAATGCTCAATTAAATTCAATGAAAGAACAGCTAAAAACTTATAAATTTGAAAAAGTTGATGCTGATGCTAAAGCATTAAACGATAAAATGCATGAGCTTAGTGAATTAATTGCAAAAGCTGACGCTATAAAAACAGATATAAAATACATTAACGACTCTACTGATCACAAGGAATTTGACAAAGAATTAGAAGCAAGCAAAAAGCTTTTAAATAAAACTTATGGTGAAAATAAAAATCTTAATGAAACTGATGAACAAATTGAAACACTTAAACAAAAATATAATGCTTTAAACGGAAAAGACTTTGAAGTTTTTGAAGGAGATCCAAGCAATGGTATTTTGGTAAAATGAGAAGGTCCAATCAATAAACCTGCAAATCTTGATAACAGAGTCAAAGTAATAGGAAAAGACGTCTTTACTCGTAATGATTTACAACATTCTTTACGTGAAGTATCATTGCCTGATAGCGTAGTAGAAATTAAACCATCTGCATTAGCAAATATGCGTAATTTAACAACTATATCAATACCAGATAGCGTAACAAAAATTGGTGATGGGGCATTTTATAATGATACTGCATTAGAATCTATTAAATTGTCTTCAAATATTACAAAAATTAGTAATCAAATGTTTAGAAATGCATTTTCTCTTAAGGAAATTGTTATACCAGATAAAGTAACCGAAATAGAAGACCAAGCATTTCAAGATTGTACTTCTTTAGAAAAAGTAACTATACCAGAATCTGTTACAAAGATTGGTATATCCGCATTTAATGGATGTAAAAACCTAAAAAGTATTATACTACCTAAGAATATTGATGCTGGTTTAGTTGGTGAATCCGTATTCAAGGGATGTACAAGTTTAACAGAAGTGACGATGCCAAAAAAACTCGGAAATTACAAGAACTATTATTTCAAAGGTGAACAAAATCACATTACTTTCAAATATTACGAAGATTAATAAAATAGTTATTTAATAAGCTAAATACATAATAAATTTCATTTGTAAAGTTGGCAAGAAATTGCCAGCTTTTTTATATTTAGATCAATTTATCTCCATGCCATTAGATAAGATAATGGGTTTTAATCACTGCGTGACATTAAAAATGCGCTTGCATTAAGCACAAGTGCATTTTGTTATAATTTTAGGGAAATTAAATCTTGTTTACTTCAATAAAGGCTGAAAACTTCTTATTTTTAACAATTTCAACCACTTTAAAAGTTACTTCATCCGCTAATGTATATCTAGCATTCTTATAAAGACGTTTAGCTCCAGTGCGTTTGAGTAAAAAGCTCCGCAAGTCCATGTCTTCTTCGTCTGGTGAAATTAACTCGTCATCAATTTCGAGTTGTTTGAATAAATCATTCATTTTAACATTCGATTGTACCCGAGCTTTTTCAAGTGAAACTTCATAGATTTCTTCATCATCATCAAACTCGTCATAAATCTCACCTACTATTTCTTCAATAATATCTTCAATTGTAATGATGCCTAAAACGTCTGTACTGTTGTTATTTTCTACCACAAAAGCCATTTGAGCACGTGCAGCTCTCATTTTTTCAAGAGCAGAAGATAAAATCGAGTTAGCTGAAACCAAAGGCACATGTTTCATATAGTCAATGACACGACCTTTTTTCAAGTTAAAAATATCTTTCAATAGCACAATACCAATTAATTGTCCATCTTTTTCTACTGGTATTCTAGAATAATTAGTTTGTTTAAAAATTTCAAGTGCGTCTGCTATATTACTTTTTGAAGAAATTGTTGTGACTTCTTTCATTCTAATATAATGCTGAGAAACTTTTGTTGAGTCAAGATCCAAGGCATTTTGCGCTAAAATACTTTCTCCAGTTTGCAACACACCTTCTTCTTGAGCTAATGAAAGCATCGACTTAATGTCTTCCTCAGAATTAGTTACGTAAACATTTTTTGACATTTTACTAATTGGATAAGTAAGTGGAAAAAAGAGTCAAAACATCACTTCATTAAAGATACAAAAGATTGTTAAATATCTTTCCGGATTACTTTTAGCAATTAATTTTGGAGTTATTTCTCCAAATAACACTAAAATAGGTGTAACAATAACTGTTGAAATTATTACAGTCATCGGATCACCTTCAGCAAAATAAAGTGATAGCACATAAGAAGTTAATGCTGAAGAAGCAACATTAACTAAATTATTTCCTATTAATATTGTGCTTAATAATTGATTATACTTTTTAACTTGTTTGTTGATTAAAACAGCAAACTTTTTCTTTTTATCCTGCATATCATGCAACTTAGCAGGGGAAATAGTGCTATAAGCAGTTTCTGAACCTGAAAATATGCTACTTAATAAAAATAATAAGATTAATACAGCTGCAACAATACCTGTAATCAGTGGCTTGTCAACGCTGCTAGAAGCTATATTTGTTGAGGTTTCTAAATTAGTTATAAGACTGGAATAACTGTCCATGATTTAATATTTGTTCCCTTCATTTTCATCTGTAAATTTAACATATTTACCAGTGTATATTAAAGTATCACTACCCGGTTGTCCATTTCTATTCTTAGCAACTGTAACAACGACTGGAATATGTTCATTTTTATTGCTTTCTTCTTCTGATATTCCCTTTTTTAAAGGCTTTCTATTTAGGAAAATAACAGCATCAGCATCTTGCTCAATTTGCCCCGATTCACGCAAGTCATTTAGTTGAGGACGCTTATCTTCCCGATTTTCAACACTACGAGATAGTTGTGAAAGAGCAAGAATTGGCACTTTTAGTTCTAAAGCAAGTGTTTTTAAAGAACGTGAAATTGTTGCAACTTCATTTTGCCTATTACCACTAGCATCACCAGCTGAAAGTAGTTGTAAATAATCTACTATCACTAAATCAAGTTTACCATCAAGGTTTTTAGCTAAGTGGCGTATTTTAAAGATAATTTCAGTAATGTTGCTTTTTGGCTCATCATCAAATCAAACAACGCTTTCTTTTTTCATATTTTCAATAGTATGAAATAGTTTTAAAGCTTCATCACTATTGCTAATTAGTTTAGGGTTTTGAATTTTATAAAGTTCAATTCCACTTGAAGTTGATAAATAACGACTAGTAAGCTCGCTAGTTGGCATTTCTAGAGAAATAAAAGCAACATTTTTTACTTCCCCATTCTTATTAGCTTCGTCAACGATGTTTTTAGCTATATTTAAAGCTAAAGCTGTTTTTCCAACACCAGGACGTGCAGCTAGAATAATAAATTGACCAGGTTTAATTCCTTTAACATATTTATCAATTGAATAAAAGCCTGTGTATAAAAATTGATCTTGGTGGTCTTTATTCTGTAAAACTGAATTAATGTGCTCTGCTAATTGAAAGGCTGCTTCATCTAGCGGAATAAATTCAGAGTTTTGAATTGACATATTGTTATTGGTTACAATAAAGTTTTGTAAATCTTGAATACTGCTATCCCAATTGATTTCTTTATTATGACCAAATGCTTTAATGTATTCTGCATAAAACGACTCTAAATTACGCATTTTTTGCAGTTCAATTAGTTTTTCTATGTTGGTTATAAAATTATCATCATTATAAAATGAAGATGCTACCTTATTGAGAATCGCAAGCGAAAGTGCGCTATATTCAAATTCAGTATTATGGGCTTCAATTAATTTTTTAACATCATTATAATCAAATGTGATAGTTTTATTATTTGAAGCACTACGGGTGGTTTTAATTAGTTTAAAAAGTTGATAATATGCTTGGTTAAAAAAGGCTTGTGGATCCAAATAATCAAATGCTAATCCTTGCTTATCTAAATCATTTAATACATTACTTAATATTTCTCTTTCAACACTTTCACTGTGAAATAAAGTGTCTTTTAATGGTATTAAATCACCAGAAATATTACGGTATGGCTTATCTTCAAAAAAACGTCTATTTCTTGACATGTTTAATGGTAATTTCTACTCTGATATTAGCTTTGATATCTTTGTAAAGTACTGCTTCTATATCATGTGGGCCTTCTGAAACTAAACGGACTTTACTTAAAGCGTGTTTATCTAATTTAAAACCTAAAGCTGCTAATTTTTTGTCAACATCTTTTGTTGAAACTGAGCCATGTACATTTAAATTTCCATTAGCATCAGTATTGGCTTCAAGTGTATATTTAAGCACTAACTTTTCTAGTTTTTCCTTTAGTTCTAAAGCATTACTTCTGTTTTCATGTTCATTTGCAACTAAATTATTTAATCTTTTATTTAATTGGTGCACTGTTTGATCATTATATGGAACACCAAAGCCATTTTTGATTAAGTAGTTTGATCCGTATCCATTTGATACTTCTACTATAGTATTAGCTTTTCCATCTTTACAATCTTTAATTAATATTACTTTCATCTTTAATCTCTCTTTCACTTGTAATAATTGCATGTCTAATATTGTCAACGAAGGTTTCAAGTTCTTCATCTGAGACAGCTGCAGCTGTTGAGAAGTGTCCTCCACCCCCAACTTGTTCACAAATTATTTGCACATTAGTTCCAATACCTCTGGCACTTAGTTTATATAATTTGGTTCCTTTTAGTCTAGCTACTACAAAGCTAGCTACTCTTCCTTTAATTTTTAAAATTTCATTTGCTGCCATTGAAATAACATCATTTGAAACTTCTAAGTCACAATAGGCAAGGAAGTAACCTTTTTTAACTTCTTGTATATTATTTAAAATTTCCTGAATTTGCTCTTCAGTTTCATCATCAATTTTTAGCAAATTACCTGACTTAATAACATTAGCTCCATGTGATTCAAGTCAAGCACTAGCCTCAAATGTCCGAGTTGTTACAGATTTTGAAAATTGTGCGGTATCTAAGAAAATACCACTGAGCAATAATTGTGCACAAATTTGGCTAATGTTAAGTTTATATTCCATAAAAGTCATAATTTCAGTCACGATTTCTGATGCTGAGGAAGCTGTTGTATCAATGTAAATGTTTGTAATCGGACAATAATCAATGCTTTTCCCCACACGGTGATGGTCAAAGATAAAAATATTATTTCTGGCTGCATTGATAATTGCGTCTTTGTTATCTGTACGTAATACATCATTATTGTCAACTAAAACAACTAATGTATTTCCATCTGTAATCTTAGTTGCATGCGCTGGTTTAATAAAGACTTTTTCATCAAAGCCATTAGCTTTTAATTCTTCTAAATATTTCTCAGTAGTTTGGTCAAATGTAATATTGCAGATATAAGCCTTCTTACCAAAACTGCGAGCAATTTCGACTACAGCATAAGCGGAACCCAGTGCATCTAAATCAGCTAATTGATGACCATATACAATTACTTGCTCAATATTTTCCTCTTCTAAACGTTTTGCAAATTCTAAAGCAACTGATTTAATCTTAGTACGATTGTTGTTTGACATAATTTCACTATTTGATCCAAAGTAAACAGCTGGTTGAGTGTTTGAAAAAATAGCTATCTGATCCCCACCTCTGTTTTGAGCTTGCACTAAGGCTTTTTTAGCTTGCTCAAGCTTTTCTTTCAATGAAGATCATCCTCTAGCAAATCCTACACTTAGCGATAATTTGTTAATTGAAGGGTCCTTAATATTTTGATAAATATTAGTAAATAAACTAAAATTATCCTTCGACATTTCCTGTAATGATTTTTCATTAGTAATAACAACAAATTTCCCATTTGTATATTGACGATAAATCAAATTGTATTTTTCCATATATTCTTTAATAGTGTCAATAACAATTTTATTAATCAAGAAAATTTGTTCTTCAGAAAGAATTGATTGATACATTTGATAGTTATCAATTTCAATTTCTCCCACAACTGGCTTTTGTTCTCATGATTCTACTTTGAATAAATGCTCAGTGGTAATATCTCGAATTACAATTGTGTTTGATAAAGGTCAAAACTGAGCTTCATAAATATTTTTATTGTTATCAAACTCAATTTTAGTTTGGTTCATATCAACTTCTTTTTTGTAATTATTATCTATCTTTTGGAAAAACTCATTAACTGAGACATTAATAAAATCTTTGTGAAATTTATTTTTAATAAAGTTGCTGGTTCAAACTATGTTTTGATCAATGTCATAAATAATTAGACCAATATTATTATTTGACATAATCTTTTCCAAGAAACCATTAAATGACTTATTAATCAGTTCTCTTGACTTAGCAAAGTTATAAACTGCAAAATATAGCAGCATAATTACAATTCCTAAAACCACAAACATTCCTAGTATTACTAAAATACCAGTCAATTTATCTGTATGTAGGTTAACTAATGCTCAAATCAAAAGGATAAACATTATTATAAATAATGTTATTAATCCAGAATAAATTCAAACTTTTTGTTTTTTTCGCATCGCTTCCTTTCAGTAATATTTAAATTATAAATTAATTCTTGTTAAAGGGGCAAATTACTTTAATCTTTTTGATAACTTCCTTTAAGTTAATTTAGATATTTATTCTTCAATTTTAAACAACTTCCAGTCACATTTTGTATAAGAAAACAGCGCATAGTTTTGCTAATTTGAAGCAAAATAATGCGCTGTTATTATTCTTTTATTCAGTTTTTACAGTTGGCTTTGTTTCTAATTTTGGAGTGTTATTGAATGCATTTTTTCCTATTTCTTTAACATTTGGACATGTTATTTGACTTAATTCAGTATCATCCTCAAAAGCACTTTCGCCAATTGTGACTACCTCTTGTAAATCAGCTTCATTTAAATGTCAGCAGTTTGCAAAAGCTCTGCTTCCTATGGTTTTAACTTTAGGGAATTTAATATATCCAAGTGATTGTGATCCTTCAAAAGCACCATCACACACTGTTGTTACATTATCAAAATTTACCGTATATAGACTATTATTATCTTTGAAGGCATCATTATAAATTTCTGTTATGTCTGAATCAATTATGTTTCCATTTGCTCCAGGTCATTTTACAACTATATTATTAATAATTAATTTCCCTTCAATCATCGGGAATGGTTCTTTGTCAATTGTTCCAAAACCATAAGGTTGAACAAATTTTAAATTTGGCAAATTAATCTTGCTTATATAAGTAGTTGCGTCAAATGCGTTTCTAATAATTGTTGTAATGGTATCATCACTAATATCGCCATATGCATTGTTTCATTTTAATAAAATACCATTTTGAACAATTTTGTCTCCTTCTAGTTCTTTTATTAAATTGAATAATCCAATATCAGAAGTTTCATTAGGCAATGTCGTTATAACATTTTCCAATTTAGGAAATTCAATGCTTTTAATTGGTAAACCAGGTACATCTTTTGAAACTGTTACCAATTCAGTTGCATCTGGGCAAACTAATTTAATACCTCCAATTAAGATACCATCTTCATATTCTAATTTTAGTTTTTTCTTTTTTTCTTGATCTTGATAAAGATTTCATAAATAATCTGGTGTTATTTTTTTAACATCTTTGATTGTTAAAACATGTTTTTTAGTATCAAATGAAATATTACCATCTGTTACTATAGTGCTAGGTGCTGGAGCTTCTTTATCACCACCCTTATTTCCGGGGTCTGTTCCTGGTTGTGGAGTTGGTTTTACTTCAGGGGTTGTTTCATTAACTTTATTGTGGTTGCAAGATCCAGCTACTAACGGCAATGTTGCAACACTTGAGATTGAAGTTAATGATAATAAAATAAATAACTTATTGCGTTTCATATTTACATCCTTTTGATAGCTGTTCAATTATTTAACTTTGAACAATATTTTATTTCTCTATTTAATTATTTCACTTCCTTAAAAAAATAAAAATATGTATAGCCCAATAAAATAGAAATAAATGTATAAATGTTAGATTAATCTAAATTAATTTTATTTGTTTCAAGAAAAAATATAAAAATACAACATTCATAAAAAAGAAATATCATATTAAAAAAATATCTAATTTTTATACAAGCGAATGAAAAAAATTTCTTGCAGTAGAAAAAGTTAAAGAAAAATTCCACTCCATTAGTGAGAGTGGAAAGAAAGAATAAACACTGCTACAATGATTCCCACGAATAATGAAAAAAGAATAAAAAATCATTTTTTCTTTTCAATATGGTTGTGATAGAACTCTGGAATAAATTCAACAATTGAAGTAAATAAGAAAATTCCAGCAATTGCTGCAAACATACCAGCTTTTAGTCATCATAAATCATTGATTTTTGCACCTGCATAGGCTCCAATCAGCATAAATGGCAAGAAGAGTGATAATCCTAAAAAGGAAAGCAATAGTGATTTAACTTTACTAAATCCTGCTTCTCTTAATCTGAAGTAAAAAATGGATTCTTCAGGGAAAAGATGAAGGACTAATGAAATAAAGTAAGCTGTTGAAAGGTTATTTAATTTTCCTTCTGTAGCTAAAGATAAGTTATATCCAAGTAAGATTCCTTCAGGAATTCTATGTGTAAGTAATAAAAGTAAAGCAATAACTTTCATTTTTGGTGAAGTTTTATAAATGATTGCTTCTTCTGCTTGAGCTAAATTTTCTTCTTGTCCAAAAATATAGTCGGGGTGAGAATGATCATGATGGTGATTTTCATGATCATGATGGTGAATATATTTATCACCCGTGTATACTGTTTTATCTTTAAAAATAGTTAAACTATTTTTATTTGCTTTTTTTGAGTTTTCAACATTTTTCATTACGAATGCATGACCAGTACCATGGTTATGTCCATGACTTCCGTGTTCATGAACGAAAATGCTCATGTTCTTGTCTTTTTTCAAAGCTTTATTGATTCGATAGGTAATAACAAATTTTAATGTGAATGAAAAGAGTAATCCAACTATTAACCCTGTTACTACTGTTGCAATATTAAATCCATAAACAATATTTTTATTTTCAGCTGCAGCTGGATAATTATCAAGCACACCATGGCTTGAAGTTTCAATACTTTCGCGTAAAAATCCAAATAAAGCTAAAGCAATAAAGAAACCTGTTGAAAATGCATATAAGTAAAATGTAAAACTTTTAAATTTACGATCTTTGAGTCTGTGGAATAAAGGTAAAATGAATGAAAGCAAGGTTGGGATTGATAGCAAAATTAGTAATGTTACCAATACTACTATAAATGTTGCTAAATATTGATTACCTCCTACAGAATCAGTTAATCTAAGATATAAATCTTGTAGAGACATTACTCTTCTTTAACATCAATATTGTGATAAACATCTTGAACATCATCATCATCTTTTAATTTTTCAACAAAATCAAGAAGTTTTTGTTCTTTTTCAGCATCATATTCAACATACATGTTTGGTAAGTAAGTTACTTCACATTGTAAATATTCAGTAACACCTAATGAAGATTCAATAGCTGATTTTAGATCTGAGAAGTTTTCAGGGGCTGTAGTAATAACAAATGATTCTTCAGCAACCTCAACATCGTCAGCTCCATTTTCAAGAGCGACCATCATGATGTCATCTTCTGATACATATTGTTTAGAAATTTCAATAATTCCTTTTTTGTCAAAGGCAAATGGGATTTGTCCAGTTTTCCCCAGTGTTGCATTTTGTTTGTTAAAGTAAGCTTGAATATTTGATTTAACTCTATTTAAATTGTCTGAAAGTGTAACAACAATAAATGTTGCACCACCACTAACTGTTGCGTTAAATACTGTTTCAACGAATGCACTTGAGTTTTTATCTCCAGCAGCTTTTTTAATAGCTCTTTCGATGTTGTCTTTTGGCATGTTCTTTGCTTTGGCTTTTGCAATAGCTAGTTTTAAAGCTGGGTTTGATTCTGGATCTGGTCCTTTTTGTGCAGCTACATAAATTTCTTTTGATAATTTTTGGAATACTTTTCCTCTTGCTGCATCTTGGGCACCTTTACGGTGCATAATGTTGGCTGCGTGTGAGTGTCCTGCCATAATTTCTCCTTTATATTTATTTAATTTCTGATGGTTTATAAATCGCATCTCTTTTATGTTGAGAGATTGCGTGTTTGTGTTCAATTTTATCAATAATATCTTGTGATAAAACTTTAGATATTAATTCTTTATTTTCAATGTTGTCTAAGTAAAAGTCAAGTTGCGAATATGAAAAGCCAAGTTCATTTTCATCTGTTTGATTTTCTCAAAGCCCGGCTGAAGGAGCTTTTTGAATAATTTCTTGCGGAACATTAAGCAATTGAGCTAAGAAGCGAACTTCACCTTTGGTTAATCTTGAGATTGGAAGTAAATCAACTCCACCATCTCCATATTTTGTAAAGTAGCCAATATAAGTTTCATCTAGGTTATCTGTTCCAAGCACCAAAGCATTTTTGTCTTGTGCTTTTGCATATAATGTTGTCATTCTTAGTCTTGGTTTAATGTTAGCAATTGCAAGTGGGTTACTTATTGCTACAGCATCGTAAATTGCATTAAACGTCTTTGATAGATCTACTACTTCAAATTTGTCATAAAAAGTTGCTTCTAATTTAGCGATGTCATTTAGATCGCTTTCTAGCATTTGACCAACTGGCATCACAATACCATAAGTACGTTGTGGCATTAAGTTTTTTGCAATTGCATAAACTAATGCTGAGTCAATTCCTCCAGATATACCAACAATAAAGCCTTCAGCTTTTGACTTTGCTAGGTAATCTTGTAAGAAATTATTAATAACATCTAGATATTCTAGAGCAGCTTGCTTATCATAAACAGGCTTGTTATTTTCATATCTTGTAATTTTACTCATACTAACCTCTAATATTTTAATATTGAAAATATCTAAAATTTTACTAAATTTTACATTTATACTTGCAAATAATTTATACCATAATTTTAGGACTTTTATATTACTTTTTAGTAATTTAAATATTTCGGAATTAGCTAAAATAAAAAAGTGATAAAAATGTATTTTTTTTAGCTAAAAATATACTTTTTAGTTTTTTTATCATATTTCTACAATAAAAGATATAATAAGAATCAATTTAAAATAAGGAATAAATATGACAGATAATAAAATTCAAAACATCGATAATACAAAGAAAAATTTCTTAAAATTTAGCTGGAATAGAGCTTTAAGACCTAGTTATAAAATTGCATTTAGTGGAATTATGTTAGCACTTGCAATTATTCTATCAATAGTAAGCACATTTTTAAAATTTACTTCCTTTTTAAGTTTTAATTTATCTCTAGTGCCCATTTTTATTGTTTTTACATATATAGGATTAAATTTTGCACTCGTTGTAAGTTTTTCTCGTTTTTTGATCGTACCTTTAATTAGCTCTGCAATCACAATGAATGCTGGGATCGGAATAGAATATTTAGGGAATTTCATTGTTTTTGTTTCGCAATTGTTCTTTTTTGGATTTTTTTATTTATTATATAGAGTAGTTAATTGAGCCAAAATTAGCTCTCCTCTAATTAAGGTACTGCTTGTTATGATACTTTCAGCCCTTGCGGTAAGTATTATTATGCCTATATTAAATACTTTTTTATTCAACTTGATTTACTTTTACATGCTGTCATTAATTAAGAGTTTTAGCTTAAATGAATTAGCAAATAGTTATGATAATAGTTTTAAATACTTCTTTCTAGGCATTCCTAACTACTACATGGGCTCATTTACAGTATATTTTATTTTTAATTTAGCAAACATATTAATAAATTGCATTATAATTTATATATTTATTACATGAGAATATAAAACTAATTTTATTTATAAAATTAGCTCTAAAAATACTTATTAAACAAAAGGAGTGAAAATGGATAAGTTTGATTTTAAATTTATCGATAAAAAATGACAAGATAATTGACAAGAATCCAATTATTTTGAACCAAAAGAAGACTTTACGCTTCCAAAGAAATACATTTTAAGCATGTTCCCATATCCAAGTGGTAAATTACATATGGGTCATGTTAGAAACTATTCAATTGGTGACGCTATTGCAAGATACTATCGTCGTAGAGGATACAATGTGCTACACCCATTTGGTTGAGATGCTTTTGGACTTCCAGCAGAAAATGCAGCTATCAAACATGGAATTCACCCAAGAAAGTGAACATATGAAAACATTGATTCAATGGATAAAGAAGTTCAAAAACTAGGTATTTCATTTGCATGAAATTATGAATGCATTACAGCAGATTATGATTACACTAAATGAGAACAATACATATTTATTAAGCTTTGAGAAAAAGGCTTAATTTACAAAAAGAAATCACAATTAAACTGATGTGAAAATGACAATACTGTTTTAGCCAATGAACAAGTTATAGATAACAAATGTTGAAGATGTGATGGTGAAGTTGTCCAAAAAGAAATGGATACTTACTATTTAAAAATCACTGCTTATGCTGATGAATTATTAGCTGACTTACAACAACTTGAGGGACATTGGCCTCAACAAGTTTTGACAATGCAAAAGAATTGAATCGGAAGAACTGAAGATTACAAGCTTACTTTCGATTTAACAGGCAATAAATTTAGCTCCGCTACTAAACTAATAGCATATGAAAATAACTTAACTACAATTTCAAATATTGATTATGTTGCTATTTCTAATAAACACCCATTGGTAGAAGACTTAAAACAAGCTAACTACTTTGATCAAAATGAATTAGCATCATTAGAAGAAATCAACCTTAACTTTGTTAAAAAAGATTTTTCTAAAAAAATTATGCTAAAAACTCCTTTTGTAGCTTTAAACCCATTTTCAAAACATGAAATACCTGTTATTATTTCAGACTTTGCTTCAAATAATCCTAATAAAGAAGTTACATTAGTTTCTGCAACAAATGAAACTCAAAAAGCTTTTATGGACTTTAATAATTTGGCTTATGAATTAGACCATAAGCAAATTATTGATTCTTCAAGTCTAGAAACAGAAGTTAAATATAACTTAAGGGACTGAGGTATTTCACGGCAAAGATATTGAGGAACACCAATTCCACTTGTTAACTGTAGCAAATGTGGAACTAACCCTGTTTCATTAAGTTCACTTCCTGTGCTTTTACCAGAAAAAGTTACTTTTACCGGTCAAGGTAACCCACTTAATACAAATGAAGAATGGCGTTTAGTTAAATGTCCAAAATGTGGTGAATACGCCCAAAGAGAAACAGATACTTTAGATACTTTCTTTGAATCAAGTTGATATTTCTTGCGTTATACAACCCCAACTTATTTAAGAGAAGACTATGCAATTGAACCACAACATTTAGCATACTGAAATTCAGTAGATGAATATATCGGTGGTATTGAACATGCTATCTTGCACTTGCTTTATGCTAGATTCTTTACTAAAGCATTAGCTGACGTTAGTCTTGTAAACTTCAGAGAGCCATTTAACAATCTAATTACACAAGGAATGGTGCTAAAAGATGGCGCTAAAATGTCTAAATCTAAAGGCAATGTAGTTGAACCAGGTGAAATGATTGCAACTTATGGTGCTGATACTTCTAGATTATTTATCTTGTTTGCTGCTCCACCACAAAAAGAACTTGAATGGAGTGATTCAGGTGTGGTAGGATGCTTTAAATTTATCAATCGTTTATTTGAACGTTCAAAAGAAATTGACACAAATTCAAATTATAAAAACATTGATGTTACAAGTTTAACAAGTAAAGAAAAGAAAGCTAGATACAAGTTATACTTAGGTATGCAAAAGCAAATCGCTACATTCGAAGATCGAAATAATAATTACGCTTTTAATACTTTAGTTTCATGAACTATGGAAACTTTAAATGAATATGATCAAATTACTCGAGCTGACTTAATAACTGAAATGTTTTATGTCTTATTAAACATTCTTGAGCCATTCATTCCACACTTTGCTTGAGAAATTTCTGACAAGTACTTTAACCTTGTTAACTTAAAAGACTTCACTATAGATACTAAAGCTTTAGAACTTGATGAAGTTACTTATGGAATTACAATTAATGGTAAAGTCAGAGGCGAACTTCATATTTCAAAAAGTGCAAGCAAAGAAGAAGTACAAGCTCAAGCCAAATTAATTGTTGCAAAATGGTTAGAAGGAAAAGAAATTATTAAAGAAATCTTTGTGCCAGGCAAAATTGTTAATTTAGTAATTAAATAGAAAAGAGGAAAAGAAATGCAAAAAAAATCTAATATTAAAAAATATAAATACCTATCAACTGAGGAATTTATTGATGCTTTAGAAGGAATTAATTATTTTTCTAAATTTGATCACATGCTAAAAGAAGAGTCACAAATAGATGAACATATATTAGAACGTTCATCTAACTCTTTTGCTTTAGTTGTGTCTGCAAAAGAAATTACTGGAGTTGATGGTTTTGGCGTTATTGAAGCTAAATTTAATGACAAACAATTTGAAAGATTGTATCAATTCTTCCAACATTTAGATATTGAGAACCGTGAAAACACTATTGTAATTTGTTTCGATATGCTTCGTTTAGGTGAAGAAACTGGCCTTACTGAATACGAATTTAAAATGAGCCCATGTGTTTATGTCAAACCTATAAAAATGGAATATGATGATAAACAACTTGTTTATAGATTTACATTCAAACCACTTTCAAACTTTTCACTTTTACAAACTATCGAATTAGATAAAGTGACAATTGATGGTGAAACCTTCGAAGTACCACTTTACGGTGCACAAGGTGTTCGTGACTTACCTCCATTATTACCATGAAGAGAGTTTGCAAATACACCTCAAGATGTAAAAACTATTAAAACTTTTATTCAAACAATTAAAGATTTAAGTACTCCGGGGCACCCATTCCCAAATGGTATGACAGAAGAAGACCCATTAAGCCTTATTGATCGTGAATTCGTTACTTTTAAACCTCACTGCTATGATAATAAAAGATATACAATGGCCGAAGTCGAAAATATTTTTCTAGCTAATATTGATCCTAAAATACCTAAATCATCAGATCAATATATTTATGAAGAAATGTCAACTATTATTAACTTCTTAGATCCACTTTGTTTCAAAGTTAAATTTGACCTACTTGATATTTATACCCAAGATCGTCAAGGACCAATTGAATTCATTATTGCTCAAATTACAGAATTAATCACTACTCAAATGCAAGTAAATAGTGATATTAACAGTAAACTTACTCAAAAATTAGGAAAACAACAACAAGAATTTATTGTTAGAGAAAAAATTAAACAATTACAAGATTATCTTGAAGAAATGGGTTCTGATGTAGTTGAAGATGATTTTACTAAAACTATTAAAGATGAAAAATTAAGATCAATTTATCCAGAATCAGTTATTAAATTAATTTCAGAAGAAGAAAAACGTTCTTCAGAAATGATGCCAGCATCACCTGAAGCTGCAATTTCTAAAAATTACACAAATACTCTTAAAAAGTTACCTTGAAGAAAAGTTCAACGTGAATTATTAGACATTAAACATGTTAAAGAAACTCTAGACCAATATCACTATGGATTAGAGGAAATTAAAGAAAGAATTCTTGAATATCTTGCTGTATTAATTAATACTAAGAAACAAAACAAAAATAATAATGAATATACAGTAATTGACAATGAATACTTAATTGACCATGATTTATTTAAAGAAAATGGTAAAAACTTACAAGACAAATATAACAATGTTCCTATTTTAACTTTAGTTGGTCCCCCAGGAACAGGTAAGACTTCTCTATCAAAAGCCATTGCTGAAGCATTAGGAAGAAAATTCCTTAAAATCTCTCTTGGAGGGGTACATGATGAATCAGAAATCAGAGGGCACAGAAGAACTTATGTAGGTGCAATGCCTGGAAAAATTATTAAAGGAATCACAAAAGTCGGTGTATCAAATCCAGTTATTTTACTTGACGAAATTGATAAAATGGCTTCAGACTTTAAAGGCGATCCAGCTAGTGCTATGTTAGAAGTACTTGACCCAGAGCAAAATACAAAATTCCAAGATCACTATCTTGAACATGAATATGATCTTTCAAAATGTATTTTCATTGCTACAGCTAACTATTTTGATAACATTCCACCTGCCCTTGTAGATAGGGTTGAAATTATCGAACTTTCAGCTTATACACTAAGCGAAAAAGTTAATATTGCTAAAAAATACTTAGTACCTAAAGTGCTTGAACAATCAGGTTTAGGTAAAAGAATGTTTAAAATTTCAGATGAAACATTAGAATTTATTATTAAGCACTACACAATGGAAGCAGGGGTTCGTGGACTAAAACGTACTCTAGATAAAATTGCTCGAAAAATCGTGCTTAAAAAACTTAATGACCCAGCTATTACTTCATATAACATCGAAATAAGTGATTTAGAAGAATTACTTGGTGTTATTAAATATAAAGATGAAGAAAAAGAAGAAGATAATCTTCCAGGTGTTGTAACTGGATTAGCTTACACCTCATTTGGTGGTTCAACATTACCAATTGAAGTAACCACTTATGAAGGTAAATCAGAAATCAAACTTACTGGTTCTTTAAAAGAAGTTATGCAAGAATCTGCTCAAATTGCTTTAACTTATGTAAGAGCAAATGCTAAACATTTTGGAGTTGATAAATTTGATTTTGAATCAAACACAATTCATATTCACGTGCCTGAAGGTGCTGTTCCAAAAGATGGTCCTTCTGCTGGTGTCACATTTACAACCGCAATCATTTCAGCGCTTTCACGAAGAGCAGTTTCTAATGAAATTGGTATGACAGGAGAAATCACTTTACGTGGGAAAGTGCTTGAAATTGGTGGATTAAAAGAAAAATCATTTGCAGCATCATCTAAAGGATTAAAACGTATCTTTATTCCAGCTGGAAATGTTAAAAACTTAAAAGATGTTCCACTTGAAATTAAAGAAAAATTAGAATACATTCCTGTAAAAAATTATGAAGAAATCTATCAAGTAATTTTTGAAGGAAAAGAACCTAACGAAATTATTGCTTTTAGCAAAAAATAAGTTATGGAAAAACAATTTACAGAAAAAAGCTTTACATTTTTTACTATAAACTTTGTCGTAGGCCTTGGCTTTATCACAACTATTTCTACTGTTTTAAAAATAGCATATTGAGGTTATTTAGTTCTATTGTTAGCAGGATTTTGTGTTTTTGGGATAGCACTAGCCTATTCTAGACTAGCCAATACTTACAATGACCATTATGGTGGTTCATACTCTTTTGCACGTCACATTGATGATGAGGTAGCAAAAAAGAATGCTACAAGACCTAAAAATAAATTTTTAGATAACTTGGTGTTTTTTGTTGGGTGAAATCAGTTTATACAAACTCCATTGCTTTCAGCAATAGCTCCATTATTTTTAGTTGATGCAATTGAAATCGTTTTACCTTCAAAAGAAAGCTTCCAACATTATGATTTAGTTATATGAATTACTCGGGTAGCATCAATAGTTTTATTTATTGCAATTATTGCTTTATCAACTATTGGATTAAAAACTAATAAGAAAATCATTTATATAGCTTCAAGTTTTAAATGATTCATTTTGCTACTTGCCATAATAATTATGATGGTTGCAGTTGCTAAAGAGCCAACATTGCCTCAAATCAATGTTGCACCTAATTCTAAAATAAATAATACTGTTCAACCTCGTTTAATTATTTCTTATACATTACTATTCATGTATGCTTTTGCAGGTATTGAAGATGTTTCCGCTATGGTAAAGGATGTCAAATTTAAAAATTTTAGAAAAATATTAATAATCTCATTCGTAGTAATATTTGCCTTTTATTTAATCTTTTTCACCCTTTACTTATTCTTACCAGAAAACTTAAAAACTGGTTCATCTGGACCAAACATTGCCAACATTTATACCTATGGTTTAGGAACAGCGGGTGTAGTCTTGTTTATTATAGGATTCTTGTGTAATGATTTAAGTTATAAATTATTCCAAAGTGCTTCAACAGCACGTAGAATCGTCCCACTGGCAGAAGATGGTTACTTACCTAATTTTCTAGCCAAAAGAAATAAAAATTATGAATTTAAAAATGCAATTGTTTTTTCAACTATTGTCGTTTTAATATCAATGGTTATTTTATGAATCGTTCCCTCACTTATGACAGATGAAAAACATAAGCAAGAGTTTTTCGACGGAACAATAATAGCTTGTTCAACAGCCTTGTTTATAGAGGATATAATTACTTTTAATGTTGCTTTTGTTTTAGAACGAAAAAAACGTATTCCTAAAATTCCAGTATGAGAAAAAATAATTTATATTTTAGACTTATTATTTATCATCTTTCTATTATTACTATTTTATCTGCCTTGAATCTTGGGCGAAGATTGAGGAATTAAAAACACTGTTTCTTTAGTTTCTTATCTTGCTTTTGTGATATTTGGGTTTTTATTTAAGTTTTGATATGATTTTAAAAAGAAAATTAGAAAAAGCAAATTAACTAATGAGTTTTAATTTCAGGCCTATTTGGCCTGATTTTTTTCTATAAATTAAGAAAATATGAAAAAAAGATAAGTGGTAGAATAAAAGTGGAATGAGGTAAATACTATGAAACTAAAAAACATTTTACTTAGTACTGCAATCAGCAGTGCAATTGTCGTGCCATCAACACTAATATCGTTATCAGCAACAACTACAAATGATAGCCCCGATCAAAATGTGCTAGCTGCTAGGGAAGAAATTAAAAAAGAAATCGCAAAATATTCTAATTTAACTGATCCACAAAAAGAAAATATTAATAAAGCAATTAATGCTATCCCAAATGGAACACAAGAACAAATAAATGCATTAAAAAATACAATTATTGCTTTAATACAAAAACAAAGCAAAATAAATGAGATAAGTGCAAGTTATATAGACAATATTTTGCCAGATGATGATGCAACCTTAAAAAATCAAATCACAGATGTTCAAAATCAAGTTAATTCATTATTAGATAATATTACAAGTGCAAAAACCGATGATTTGAATAATAACATGACAGCACTAACACAACAATATGACACATTAAAAAAGAAAGCTAAAGATTATGTTGATAAGCAATATAAACAACTGGTTGAATTTAATGAACAATATTTTCTTCAACTATTTGCTCAAATATGCATTTCCACAGTTAATAAAATACATTCAATTCCTGAACTAGTTAAAATGTATAAAGTAATATTTGAAATATACAGCCTATACACTGATTCAAATTCAATGACACAAACTGTTCGTCAAAGTCAAAGATTACCATTTGATGAAAATGTTATAAATTCAAATGCTTGAATGCAATTAACTCAAGGACAACAACAAATATCTAACTTTTTTAATTTATTATCTTATGGAACGCCAAGTTCAGCCAATTACACTTATGAGCAATTAGTAGAAATGAAAAATAATATTTCTGAGCAAATGAATAGTTGAGCTTCTCAACTTAAAACCGCATTATTAAACTCAATGAATTCAAAAATCTCAAAAAAATATTTCACAGCAGAAGAAGCGAAAAGCACTTTTGAAGAAATTAACAAAATTACAGATATTAAAACTGCTTTAAGTGCATACAATAAAACATCACTACTAATGGAAAAATATATTTCATTATATGTTATGTATCAAGCACCAATCTTTATTAGCAAACTTAAACAAGATGGATATATCGAGAAATATAATTTAGAAAACCAATGTAACGCAATATTAAAACAAGTTCAAAATTATCTAAAAATTTATAATGAAAATACATATGTTCCTATTTTGTTAAGTAATGCTCAAGAAATTATTACTGATATTGCGATGAACATTCAAACCCCAATAGCTAATGCAATATTTAGTGAAATTGCTGGCTTAAATGCTGCACTACAAAATTCAAATGCAATTAGAGATCTCAGTTCAAATGCGCTTAGCACACTTCAACTATATTTCTTCGATAATTGATATAACACGATGTTGCAACTCCGTGATGTACAACTCGTGATTGTAAATAATTTAAACCAAATAGATAATTTAATTAAAATTAATGATTTTAATAATCCTGATAACTCCACAACACTAACAGAACAACAAAGAGCGCTTAGTGATAACATTAAAAAAGCATATCAATTTTCAACAGTGAAAGAACAAGCAAACTTTGACAAAATGAATTTATATGCTAAAACCTATATAAATTCAATTGCAAAGGACTTAGCTTTATCAATTAGCATTGATTCAGTTCAAACTCAGTTAAATAATTTAACTACAGCTGTAAATAATTTGAGTGGAAATCTATTGCTTGCAAATATCAAAACAAATTACAATACTTTAAAAACTAAATTAGCACCAACCATTTTACAAGAAATAGATAAACAATCTGCAGCAATCAGCAATAATGCTAATGCTAGCACATTATTAAAACTATTAACTTCATTAAATCAATCAATAAATAATTTTGATACTAATCAAATAAATAATAATTATTTTATGTTGCAACAACTTCAACAATATAATTTTGCTAACCAACTAAAAATTAATGGATATACAGATTTTGAAACTTACCAATCTTTATATAATAGCAGTGAATTATTTTTAGCAAACCAAGAGTATTTGAAAAACATGCAAGCACAATTTGCAAAAGTTTATGATGTCAACAATGATTTATTTATAACTAGCGATCCACAAGCTATTGATGCAGTTACATCTAATATAACATCACAACTAGCAAAAGAAAATGCAACAGTTGTTCAACTATGAAATGAACTTAAAACAAATCTACATGCCTTTACCTCACTAGTTAATTCAATTAATGATGAAACTTTTTTAAATAAGTTAAACAAGTTAAATGCCTTAGTTAGCCAATATTCTGCAACCCAAAATATTTCAACATATCCTGGATATATCATCTTTAATCAAAAATATAAGACATTGTTAGGTGAATTTTACAATGCTCAAAAAGATGCGCTAAATAATAACATTAAAAATTTACTTAATAATGATAAAAAGCCTTCTACCCCTTTACCACAACCAGGAACAACTCCAGGAACAACTCCAGGAACAACTCCAGGAACAACTCCAGGAACAACTCCAGGAA
>NZ_JBLVZU010000004.1:0-99932 GCF_048284415.1 Mycoplasma paraquilae | reverse complement strand
TCGAAAAAATTGACTGTCATGTACATTGTATATATCTAGTTTTCAAAGAACTTTTTGTATGTTTGTTATTCGTGATAACAAGCGATAATATTATAACACCAAAATATTTTTTTATCAACAAATTTTTTATTTATTTTTTTAAATATTTTTTAGCTTTTGAAGCTATCTGTGTTGGAAATATTGATTAAATAATACCACTATATTATTTCATTCCTAATAAAAAAATAAAAAAATAGCTGAAATAGCTATTTATTATTTGTCTGAAACTTCTTCAGCTTTAAAACCACCAATAGTAAATATTAATTCACTTGATTTAGCATTAGTTTTTAAGTCTTTTATTTCATATTCAACATATATAGTTGATGATAAATATGGTACAGCTTTAACACTTTTGATAATTATTTGAAATTCTTTAACATCATAGCCTTTAACTTTGATGTCTGCAAGATTCACATCTTTTGCATATGTATCAGCTTTATTACCATTATATGAAAACTCTAACTTTTTATATACATTAATAAAAGGTTTGATATCAGCACCTTTTTCTTCAGGCTCTGTGTTTCCACAAGCAACTACAGAAAGAATTGGCAAAGCTAAAGCAGAAGTTCCAATAACTGAGTTTAATAATAATTTAATCTTTTTCATGTAAGAAATATTACATTATTTATTGCAAAAAATTGAATATTTGCTAAAAAAAATAAATGTGGAAATTCTTTTTTTCACATTTTAGTTTTTTTTAAGTTTTATCTAATTCTTATTCAATTACAATGTATAATAACATAACAAAACAACAAAAGAGCTAGTAGCTTTTTTTATATCATAGGGAGGAACAAAATGAAAAAAAATACACACTTAATTATTTTAATCAATGGTAAAAGAAGAAGTGGAAAAGGGCTTTTAAGTACTGAATTATCAAATAAATTAAAAGAACAATTCGATGATAACATCCACATTTTATCATTTGCTCAACCAATTAAGCAAATTACACAACCAATCTTAGATGAAATTAACTGAGATGGTATCGATAAAGAAATCGTTAGACCTTTATGAATCGCGATGGGTGAAGTAGGGAGAAAAATTGACTCAAATGTTTGATGTGCCAAAGTGTTTGACAAAATTAGAGAAACTATGGAAAAATCATCTAAGGAAAGCTTAAACAGTTTATTCATTATTGATGATCTTAGATTTCCAAATGAATTAGATTACTTTAAGGGTAATAAAGCATCACTTGAAAAATATGTAAAAGAAGGTGATGAAGTTAAAGTTTTAGCTATAAGAATTGAAAAATTTATGGATGCAACTAAATTTGTGCCTGGAGTTGATGATAATTCAACTGAAACAAGTTTTGATAAATTAGTAAATATTTGTTTTGACGAAATTGTTCCTCAAAATACACTAATTGACTTAGAATGATATCCTAAATTTGACAATGTTAAAGTTATTGCTGATGTTATCATTCGTAATCACATTAATAAATAGTCATAATGACTATTTTATTTTTGCCTTATGTTAAAATTAAAATATGCCTAGAAAATTTTTTAACAAAACTGATTACTATATAGATTATGAAAAACAAGTGCTAATTTTAAGTGATCATCTATATGAGAGACTTCATTCTAATGGACAATTTGATAAATATAAAAAAATGGGTGGTAGCTCAATTGCCGATATTTTGATTAAAGATGCTTTTAAAAATGAATTTAGTGCCTTTTGCCATATAACTCGACTTAAGCTACCAGTTCTGACTCAAAAATACGTGCATGCTGGAGTGGTGCTTGAACCGCGTATTTTTGACTACTTACGAAGCAAAATGCCAAATATTACAATTGAAAATTATGAAGCAGCAGCTTATAATTATGACTTTTTTGCTTCAGACCCAATTATCGGCGGGGTACCTGACGGATACTTACCATCTAAAAACATGATTTTAGAAATCAAAACAGCTGGTGAAAAGAAAAAAGATCTGTGAGCCAAAGAAGGAGTCGACCCCTCTTATCGTAAGCAGGCACAACTTTATTCATATTTAAAAGGAGCTGATTCTTACTCCATTGTTGCTTTATTCTTACATCCGGAAGATTATGAACATCCTGAAAGCATTGATTTAAGCCAACGAAATTTACAAACTTATGCATTCAAATTAAATAAACAAGATGCCCTTGATGACATAGCTAAAATTAAAAATTGATATAATTATTATACTAATACAAAAATTTCACCACGTTTTGACCTTTCAATTAATGCTGATCAAATTGAATATTTAGAATGTGAAAACTTTGCTCAGTGAGAAGCTTTATTAGAGAAATGAAAAGCTCAAGGCAAAGCAGATCCTGATATTAAAGCATAAAAAAATCCAGTGCTAACTAAGCTGTTAGGCTGGATTTTTTCTTAGACATTTGCATTAGTTGCTGTTTTCTTAGCAATGTCAATCATATTTTCTACATTATATGTAAGATATATAGCAAATAGTTCTTTTCCTTTAGGAGCATTAAATAATTGGTATGGTTCTGATTTAGGTTTTGATGCATAGTATTGTCTATCAATAGAGAATAAAATTGTTGCTAAAAATGTTCTTTGTGTAGTTGGTAAGTTAGGAATAATCATTAATGAACCTGATCCATCATTTGATTTTACAAATAGATTATCAAGAATTTTTTGACGTAATTCTTTATATTTATATTTTAAATCTTTGTGTGGGTCATTTTCATCAATTGGGTCTAAGTCTTTTTTAACAAATGCTGTTGCAGTAGTATATTTCTTATCTTCTGTTTTTTTTCTATATTGAAGTTGTAAATATTTAACATCTCTTGAGCCTGCTGATTGAGCTGGTTCTTCAACAACTGTTTTAGCTAATGGCGTTGAGAAAATACTTGCTGTAATATTTGGAAAACCACTTTTAATTTCAAATTCACCTGTTTGGCTGATTTCTGAATTAGTTTTTGCAGTTAATTTGAATTTAATTTTTAATCCTAGCTTTGCATATTTTGATGAATCTAATTTAAATTGTGGTTGTAATGCAGGCTCAACAACTTTAATTATGTTTCCTTCTTGTTGAGTTACATCATCTAAAATGCTAAAAGTAAAATTCTTTTCATCATAATTGCTTGCGGCAATATCATTACGAGTTACTTGTGAAGGAACTAATT
Organism: Mycoplasma paraquilae; assembly: GCF_048284415.1. Classification (NCBI taxonomy): domain Bacteria; kingdom Bacillati; phylum Mycoplasmatota; class Mollicutes; order Mycoplasmatales; family Mycoplasmataceae; genus Mycoplasma; species Mycoplasma paraquilae. Next base: position 96,789 of record NZ_JBLVZU010000004.1, on the reverse strand, counting down.
TATTATTTTTTACAGTTAATTTAATGTCCTTCATATTTGCAGTTAAAGCTTCCTTAAGAGCAGCATTATTTAACTCATTTTCTTCATTTTTAAACCCTTCAATATCAAGTAAGATAGTTTCTTTTGCCGAGCTATTTTTAGCAGAAATTAATAAAGTTACTTCTAAAGTAGTTGAAACTGCTTTTGGTCTAAAGCTTATAATTTCAACATTAAATAAATCTTTTTGTGGAGCTTCTGGATCTATATTAATTGCGATTTGTTCCTTAGTTACATCTTTTGCTAACATTTCAGCTTTAGAAGCAACATCTAATGTAATTTTTTTAGCAAAAGCGTTGATGTATTTGCTTGCTATTAAAGCTTTTAGGTCTGCATCTGATATATTAAATCCACTTAAACCTTTAAATTTTCTTGTAAATGAAGTAACATCATTTTTTGCTTTATCAACAAGTTGAATGGTTAAATCTAAGTCGTAAGCAATTCCATCATCATTTAATTTCTTTTCAGCATTAACTACTATGATGTTAAAGTCCTCTGGGTTAAAGTTATCATCAGCTATAGTGATTAAACTTGCTAACTCTGCTTTATCCATAGCAACTAATTGATCTACAGTGTAACGCGCTTTATCTTTAATGTCTAAGTTTTTAATACTATTAATTGTTTTATTTAATTTTGTTTTTATTTTTTCATCTAATTGAGAATCTGTACCAGGTGTTTCTGGATTTGTTCCTTGTTGTTGACTAGGTTGATAACAACTAGCAGCTAATACAGGAGTTGCTACTAGTGGTAAGCCACTAATAGTTAGTAATATTCCTTTTAATTTCATAATATATTCCTTTATTATTTTATTTATAAATTCCTTTGCGTCACTCATCAAGCTCTTCTGGTGTAGCTAGAATATAGTGATCGTTATTAATTTTAATTCATTGAGGTTGTTTTAATGAGGTGTAACCGTGAATTGCTGGATTATAACTATAACCAATTAAACTTCCTTTTTCTCCTTCAATCGAAGGAACAGCGTCTAATAATGACTTAGTATATGGGTGTAATGAATGGTTCATAATTTCATCAGTTGTTCCGATTTCGAGCAATCTTCCTTTATTCATTACTGCAATACGATCTGAAATATATTCAACCATACGTAAGTCGTGAGCAATAAATAGAATAGTTAAATTATATTTTTCTTTCAGTTCATTAAAGATATTTACTACTTGAGCTTGAATAGAAACGTCAAGTGCCGAAATAGGTTCGTCAGCTATTAAAAGTGAAGGACGAAGCACTACAGCACGTGAAATACCAATCCGTTGTTGTTGTCCACCTGAAAATTCAAGTGGATAACGTTTAAGAACTGAATCATCTAGACCTACTGATTTTAAGATATCACGAACTAAGATTCTTTTACACTCAACTTCTGTTAGTTTGTTTAATTCTTCACGGTGTGCCTTAGCTTGAGCTAAATAATCACTAGCTTGTTTTAATTCTGGATAGTTAGCTAAATCATTAGCTAATTTGTTGTATAAACTTTCGAAAGCTACATTTTCATTTAGTGCAATATCAGCGTCTAATTGTTTTTTATATTCATCATAAAATTGTGAGTAGCTTATTTCTGGTAGTCACTTTGTATATAGCTCTTTTTCTACATCTTGGTCAATATTAAATAAATAAATTTCTTTGGCATTTTTAATATTTGTTAGCCCTTCTGACACTACTGCCTCAACATTGATGTGTGGGTTTAATGAGTTAGCAGGGTCTTGAAAAATCATTTGAACTTTATTAACCATAAAGTTTTCAATTTCTTTATATTCTTTAAGTTTTTTGCCAAACTTAAAGCCTCTTGCCATTTTTTTTGGCACAACTTTATCAAAAATCTTTATTTCTCCAAAGCTATGTGGTGTCAATCCGATAATTGCTCTTCCAATTGTACTTTTTCCTGAACCAGACTCTCCTACAAGTCCTAAAACTTCTCCACGATAAATATTCATATTCATATCCGTAACTGCACGGAATGCTTTGGTTCCAGAACCATAAGTAATATCAACATTTCTTAAAGTTGCAAGTAAAGTTTTACCTTTAGGAACTTCAAGCATTCCTTCTACACCTGGTGTGTTAAAACGGATTTGTTTTTGTTTAAAGAAAAGGAATTTTCTTTTGGTTTCATAATAAGGTTTTTGTGACATATTATTTAGACTTTGCTAAAAACTCCTTTCATAATTTTTTAATGTGTTTTGGAGGCTCATATTCAGGCGCACGATCATCAAGCAAGGCTGATTTAACTCTATGCGTTTCAGATAAGTAATAGAATTTAGGCTCTTCTTGGAAGTCAATTCCCAAGGCATAATCGTTTCTAACAGCAAAAGCATCTCCAACAATGTTATTTAAGTTTGAAGGAACTGAACCTCTAATTGTAGCTAAACGATCACCTCTGTTAACATCAGGCATACTTAGAATTAGTCCTCATGTATAAGGGTGTTGAGGGTATTGCAAGATTTCTTTCGCAGTACCTTCTTCAATAATTTGACCAGCATACATAATAGAAATAAAGTCACTAATTGAAGCTACTACCCCAAGGTCATGGGTAATAAAGACAATTGATAAGTTTAGCTTCTGTTGTAAATCTTGAATAACATCAAGAACTAAAGCTTGTACTGTAGGATCAAGTGCAGTTGTGGGTTCATCCATAACTAATATTTTAGGTTCAAGAGCAACAATTGCTGCTATAACTACCCGTTGGATCATTCCCCCTGACATTTCGTGAGGATAAAGTTTCATAACCCCTTCAGGGTCTGAAATCTTTGTTAATTTTAAGAATTCTACAGCTCTGTTGTAGGCTTCTTTTTTATTCTTAACAACTTTATTAATTAACATACCTTCCATGATTTGTTTTCCAACTTTCATAGTAGGGTTTAAAGTTGACATTGGGTTTTGGAAGACAGCCGAAACAACTCTTCCACGGTAGTGAGATTTTTCTCAATCTTTAAATGTAAATTTCTCTACATTATTGTTATATAACTTTACTTCACCACTATCGATAACAGCATTATCACCGGTTAATCCGTAAAGTAAAGAGGTAATAACTGATTTCCCAGATCCTGATTCACCTATAATAGCATGTACCTTTCCTTCATAAATTTGAAGCGAAGGGCCTCTGAGAACTTTATTTTTTTCTCCAGGTCTAGATGGGTTAGTAAATGATAACTGTACATCATTGATTTCAGCAGCTATTTTTACTTTTTCACCATTTGGCAAAATTTTATATTGCACGTTTTTTTCAAATTCTTCTCAATCAAATAAATTATTTTTTGAAGAGAAGAATGAAAATTTATTTGCTAAATATACTGTAAACTTACGTCATAATTTGTGTCCTATTGTGTGTCCTGCAGCTATATCACGTGCATGTTGAATTTCACGTTGACGTTTAGCAATATTTTTTTGATCTTTTGATAAGTATTCTGATTTCATAATTTCCTATCTTTGTCTTCTTAAGGAATCTTGCACAGAAGCTCCAATAAGTTGAACACTAGTTGTAATTAGAATTAAGAATGTTGCAGGCACGAAGACATATCTTACATAATCTGGGAATAATTTTTGACCATCTGAAATTAAGTTACCAAGAGTAGGCACATCTTCAATTGCAAGTCCAATGAAAGCAAGAGAAGTTTCAGATAGAACAACTCCAGGAATTGTAAAGACTAATTGAGTAATTAATATTGGTAAGATTACTGGAATGTAGTTTTTAAGAATTTTTCAAGTAGGTGTTCCTAAAATTTTAGAAGCTGATACTCATTCGAAGTATTTAGCACGTTTTACTTGGGCTCTAATTTGGTTAGCCATTCCAGTTCATGAAGTTAATGAAAGTGAAAAAACAATAACTCAGAAACTAGGTGAAATAATAATGGTCATTAAAATCAAGATAATAATTGTAGGTACAATTGAGATAACCTTAATAATAAATGTCATTATTTTGTCAAACATTTCAAATTGCCCCATCATGATTCCAATAGTTAGTCCAATTACTACTTCAATTGCAGTTACTACAAAGGCAAGCGCAATTGAGTAACGTAATCCCCATCACAATCTTGCTCAATAATCTCTTCCAACATCATCAGTTCCAAAGAAGTGATAAATATTAAATGAATCATATGAGTTAAATGTGAGTGATTTAGCAGAAATATTTGTAGTAGTTGGATCTTGAGTAGTGAATGGAATAATGATTGCTAGTAAAACTAAAGTTACTAAAGTAACTAGCCCAAAAACTCCAGCAAATGAACGTGAAAATCTATTGATAAATTCTTTAAAAGCTTTGGTTTCTGACCCCATGTGCATGTCAGATTGATAATCCATAATTTTTCCAACCAACTTTCAACTTTGGTAGTTAAATGGTTGAGTGATTGGGTTAGGAGCTGATAAATCTTGCATATTAACTTCATTTTGCTTTCCTAATGAAGCACGTTCCTTGATGTTATTAGCTCACTTTTCGAAGAAAGCTTTAGCTTTAGAAGGCTTTTTTGATTGTTGGTTTTGTTCGTTTTCTTGTTTCATTCTAAGCTCCTCTTCTTCTAATTCTTGGGTCAATTGCTTCATATAAAATATCACGGAAAGCATATGAAAGCACTGTTAATAAAGCAAACATTACAATTAAGAATAAGATAACATTGTAGTCTTTAGTTTGAATTGCTTGTAGTAAGGTATCCCCAGACCCTGGAATAAGGAAAATTTGTTCAATAAAGATACTTCCAATAAATGATCCAAAGATAACTGCAGGAAAGAATGTTGCAATCGGGAAAAGCGCAGGTTTAAGTGCATGCATTCAAACAAATCTATTTTTTGATACACCTTTTAAGTAAGCGAACTTAGCATGCACAGAATTTAATTCTCTATTTAATTCTGTACGAATGTATTTAATATACACAATGATACTTCCAAGTGAAAGGGCAAGCCCAGGAAGAATGAAAGTAACAAAGTTAGTATGATCAAATACATAAGGGATTCCAATTGCACGACCTAAAAAGACAAGCACTAAGGCAAAGATGATTGAAGGTACTGATGAGAAAATACTTACAATAATAGTTGAAATATTATCAACTCATCCACCAGGGTTTTTACCAATTCAAATCCCGAGTGGAATTCCAATTCCTACAGTAAGCACAACTGAGAAAATTCCAACTAAGAATGATTTATAAAATCTATCTCAAATAAAAGAGTTGATTTCTTGACCAGGGAATAATGAGAGCGAAATTCCAAAGTTTCCTGTAAATAAGCCTTTTAAATAATTAAAGTATCTCTGGATTAAAGGTAAATTGAGACCATATTTTTCTTCTACAGCTTTTCTAGATGCTTCATCTAACCCTTGAGTTAAAGGGTTTTCACCTGGAACCGAATTAATAAGAAAGAAAGTAATTGAAATAACAATAAGCCCGATAATAAAGAATTCTAGGATAATTTTAAATACTCTTCAAAAGGTTCTTAAAAATGGAGAATCAATTGAAAGTATTTTTTGCATTAAGGTTAGCTCATTACTTCTTTTATTTCTAAAAGTAACTTTAGCATCATTTAATAAATAGTTTTCGTCCTGGTATGTAACTTTCTTCATTATTATCCTTCCCTTGTTGTTGGTAAACCATTTCTTGGTGGTCTAGTCATATCATAAGCATATTGTAATGAGAATCTAAATAGTGAATCAACTCCACCAACTTTAGTAACTTCTCAGTTAGTATCAACTTCCATTAGAGGTACTACAATGGCAGCATCTCTAATAACCTTTTCTAGTGAACCAATAAATTGATATACAACACTTTGCTCTCAGTTTTGACTAAGTTCTTCATCAGAGAAGTTTCCTGTGAAGAATGAAGATAATCTTGAGGTGTAATCAAAAGTTGATTCATCAAATTTTGGTAAAGCTAGCTCAATAAATTTATTTCAGAATTTAGGTGCTATTCTTTTTTCTGTTTTCTCATCACCTGTCTCAAAAATGTTATCTTGATTAAATTCAAGTCTTTCTTGAGTTGCATTGGTTAGATCTGCAATTTCTTGTACACTCATAAAAGTTGGTAAAAAGAGAATGAAAGCAGAGTGTAATCTTGCTTTTCTGATGTTTGATTTATGTAAGCGTGTTGTATCATTATCTTCTTTATTATCAGCTAACAATAAGTATTCAAGTAAATTTTTAATGTATTGTTTTGAATATCTATTTGTAATAGTTTTATTTTTATTAGCCACTGCATTAGTAATTTGGTTTAAGTAGGCATCTGTGAAAGCTAAAATCTTACTTGTTTCTTCGCTATTAAGTGTTTCATTGAAAGCTTGTGCTATATTAGTATCAGCGTTAATTACTTGAGTAATAATATTTAAATCATTTTGTAGTAGACTTAAACGTGAAACATTAGCATCTTGTTTACGTAACTGTTCTAAAATTAAGTCAGCTAAATAATCAGCATAAGTAAATGAACCAACTGGGTTTTCTTTAAAAGCAATAGTTTTTTGGTTGATTGTATCAACTTCATCCTTTTTAAAGAAAGCCATTACGTAGTCTTGTGCCCCATTTCCACCAATTCTGTCATAGTTTTGGTAAATAATGTCATATTCACCTTTTTCAATGAAGCTTGCAAAGATATTTTCAGGTAAGCTTTTTAATTCAATATTAATAAAGCCACCAAATGCTTTGTTCATAGCTTCTTTTAAGTATGAACCAGCTTTCTTTTGTTCATCTTGTCCATTATTTAAGAAACGCAAGTTAATTTGTTTTACTTCTGGATGTGCTTTTTTGAAACGATTAATATAGAATTCAGCAGTCGGAACATCATAAGCTAAATCTCTACGTTTAGTCTTTTCAAAATTAAACCCTTTAGCCATGTGAACTACATATTCATAGTTTTGTAATGGAAATTCTTTATCATTTTTTGCTTTAGCTTTCATGCCTTCAAAGAACATTTCAAGGTTTTTACCATCAAATGTTTTATATTGTCCATAAGCTGTTCAAGTATTAACTGGGAACGAGAAGTCTCAGCCAACAAATTTTAAAGCATCATCACGGTTAATTGCATAATAAATAGCATTTCTGATGTCTTGATCTTGTAAATAGCTATCTCCATTTGTTTCTTGATCTAAGTTGAAACCAAAAGCAATTGTTCCATAACCTTGGTTTTTGTTTAGGTATTTTTTAATGTTTTCATCAGCTCAATATGTTGTCATTTTAGAAGCTGGAATGTAAGTTTGAGAAATATAACCATCTTCAAAGAATAAAGCATTAGTGTTCTTATTTGTTGAGAATAAGATCTTGATTTTATTTGACATAGTGTTTTCAGAATCATAGTATTCTTTATTTTTAACTAGATTAATGTAACCATTAGGCCCAAGTAAGATTCCATTAGCGCCTTTTGGAATAACAAAAGGTCCAGTTGTTAAGAATTTATCAGGTTCCGATCCATATTTGTCAATTCCACCAGCTTCAGTTTCAATATACTTACGGTTAATTGGGTATAGGTTATACAGAATTGTAAAGAGTAAGTATGATAAATCTGGAGTATGGTTTTCATCAAATATTAAATTAAATGAATTTTCATCTTTGGATAAAGATTTAATATCACCTTCTAAATTATGTGAATCTAATGAAAAAGTTTGGTATGGGTTCACATAAGGGTTTTTAACTATGGTAATAGTTTTTTCTTTTTTATCAGAGTCTTTGTCTTTAAATTTAAATTCTTGAATTTCTTTATCTAGGCTGAAGTCTGGGTTGTATTTTAAGTTACTTGCAATAAAACTGTTATCAAAATCTAGGAAAAGTTGGCCTGTATAGAATCCAAATTCTAAAGCAGCTTGTTTGATGGCAGCTACCTCTTTTGTATCCAATGCTTTACCATTCTTATCAAATGTTTGACTTTGATAAACTAATGCCTTAGGGTCTTGTACGTAGGTGTTTAACACACTGTTAAATACATAAGGACGACGCCCAAATGGATTTTTGTAAGTCTTATTAAATTTAGCTAAGTAATCTTTTTGTGCATCAATAAATTTATCAGCAGCACGGAAACCATATTTTTTAATAGTGTCTAGTTTTTGAGATCCGGTATTTAGATCCAAAATATATTCAAAATAGTCTCTGATGTCTTGTGCAGAAACGTAATCACCATTTGACCATCTATTTTTCTTAGCATTAACAAAGCCTGTAATAGCCATATAGTTATTGGTGTTTCTTGGGTTTTTGAAAGCAAAAACTGTAGATTTATTTTTTAACTCAGAACCATTGGCAGAGTCATCAGCAAGTCCTCCTACTGTATTAAATTGATCAATTGAATAGTAAGAACTAGTAATTCCTTTAGTACCATTATCTTGAGCTAAAATGCTAGCATTATCTTGAATGTATTTTTCAAAGTTAGCTGAACTCTTGTCTTTTGGATTATCCATAACAACAAAGTTGTAGCTTCTTTTTGAAGGTAGTACTCTTTTTAAGCTTGTTGTAGGCCCAGTTTTCAAGAAACTATCAACAAGTGAAGGTAAAATTTTATCCATTGACTTATATTTAATATAGTTTAGATTGTTAATTGGCTCTGTTGCTAATCCTAAGTCATAGTCAACTTTAATTGAATGGGTTTTATTATCACTTCCACATGCAACAGTTGTAGCTATCAGTCCTAAAGGAGCTGATGCTAACAGCAGATATTTAGATATTTTTTTAATGTTTTTAGTCATCACTCTCCTTTCTAATGTGTAATGTTAAATTGGTAATCAATACTAATAATTGATTTACCTGTTTTTTTCTCAACTTCTTCACCATTTTCAATTACTGTTTTTACCTCAGGAATAATCTTAATTGGTGATTGTTGTGATGCTTTAGCATTTTCAGAGATAGCATCTACATTTCCTAAATTTACATCTTGAATAGCTTTTTTATCTTGATCTGCAAATTCAATGTAGTATCTGTGTTTTGGCTTTAATAAAGCATCTCTATATTTAGCCATTAAGGCATAGTCTGTTAATCAAGAAGTGTAGCCATAATCTTCAATTGTTTTCTTAGTACTTACATCTCCTTGTTTTTCAAGTCAGAATATGTTATTTGTTTTATTTGTATTTATTTTTAAAAAAGCTGTTTCTTTTGTGTCAACATCTGTAAATTTAATATATTTGGCCTTTGCAGCTAAGTCAGTCGTGATATATCCATACATTGCTAGCGCATCTAAATCCTTATTTCTAAAAATACCTGAAATGCTTCTTTTTGACACACCATAGTTTAATAATTGTGAAATAAAGAAAGCTTCTGGACGTTTTGTAATTTTGTTTCCGTTAAAGTCCTTAAGTCTAATATTTTCATCCACAATTGGGTTTCGATCTGTATCATAAAGTTCCATACCAATAGTTTCTTTTTCAAATCTATCTTTGAAGAATCCATTGCTATTTGAAATGAATTTTCCAAAGTAATTAGATGATAGGTATGAATCTTCATTAATAAAATCTTTATCACTTATTTCTTTAAAAATAGGTGTTTTAGCAGCGATATTGTGTTTAATCTTATTTGCAGTTGCTGCCAAGTATGCATTTTGCTTAGTTAGTAAGTAGTTAGCATAAATTTTATTTGTATCATCGCCAGGTTTAGTTTTGTTAAATTTATCAAGTGCAGCTTCATATTCAGCTTTTAATTTAGCAATTTCTTTGTTTGCTGTAATTTGATCTTGAATAGTTTCAGCAATATATTTATTTCATCTACTTGCTTCTAGTGTGGCTTTTAGTCCTTTAGAAATACCTTTAATGTCATTACGTTTATCATTTAAGTAATTTAATTTAGTTCCATCAACGATGTAATCAAGACCAGTAATAGCCTCATTTAATCCAGAAAGATAATCAGGTGTATTACCAAAGTCCTTAGTATCAGGTGAGTAAACTGTTTGAACATAGTCTCTTGTTAAAGTTTCAGCAATACTATAAATATAATCTGTAAATTTATCATTTAATAAAGGTTCAACTCTAGTGTCATTGTAGTTAATTACATCACTTGATGGTTCTCCTGAAGTAAATCCACCTCAGAAGACATTAAATAATGTGGTATCTTTAACATCTAGTAAACCATGATCTTTTCACATTAAAGTATTTCCTACTAAAGCTAAGAAATCTGATAAGCTAAAGTATTCAGCTTGAGCTTCAAGCTTATTATTTTTTAATAATTCTTGTAAGAAAGCTTGTAATTTAACAACATCAAAAACAAGATTAGTATTGTTTTTAGCTTTAGTGATGTCTTCCATATAGAATTTATTGAAAACTGGGTCAATAATAGTTATTCCATATAATTTCGAGAAAACTGCCCGATGTGAGATTAAATCAGTTGCTGGAGAAAAGTCCACAACTGAAAGGACTAAGTTAGAATGTCTAAATCTATACATTGCATAGTTAGCCAAAGCTTGCTTTTTGTTTCCATTAGCTTGTTTAATAGATTCAACTAATGAAGTAGCTTCTTTGCTAGTATCACTAGCTGCTAGAAGTTCGATTTGGTTTAAGTCAAACTTAGATTCAACATAGGCAATATCTCAATTGTAGTTTTCACTTTCAGCGTCATAGTGAGCTTTAGCATAATCAATTGATGCAAAAGATAACAATTCGTGTAATGAATCTGCACGGAAGCTAGCTATTGATTCAGAACTTTCTGGAACAGAAACATTAGCATAATGTTTATTATTTTGACCTTTGTAAATTGCTTTAAGTAAAGAACGATCATTAGCATTAATTCCACTTGAAAATGGGTTAATCACCATTCCACGTACTTGGTCACCAAATTTATTTAATGGGTTAGCTGCTAAATCTCTAACTTCGGAAGTCGACATTATTACATCGTTTCGGTCTACATATCCAAATAATGTGTCATTTTGAGCATTAGGAGTGTTGCTTCTAGCTGTTCAGCCACTTCCTTCTAGGAAACTAAACACAAAATGACTACTTCATCTAGCCTTTGTATCATTAGTTCCATAATCATTTGCTAAAGAAGAAATTCTATTTGCAAATGAGTCACGGTAGTTAGCTATTTCTCCTAAAAAGTAATTTCCACTCATGTAAGGGAAGATAAATTTATCAACATTTTGCACAGTATCATTTTCGTCTTTTCTAAAAGTTAAAACGGGTTCAAGTCCACTATTTCTATAGATTGAGATTTTAACCTGATCTCCATTTAATCCAGTAGCCATGTCTGCAATGTATCTATTAATATCATTGATTTCATTTCTAATTCCGGCTCTAAGTGCTAAATATGTATTAGCTTGACGCACTTTATTTTCTCCAGTTGCTACAGCATTAGCATTTGAAGAAGGTTCAATTTCCACTTTGTTTTCACGTCCCTTTAAGCTTTCTAGCATAGAAACAATATTGTTGTCTTGATTGAAAAGTGATGTAGTGAAAAATTCAAATTTACCACCGATTCTAGTTCCATTGGTATCTCAACCAGAATCAAACATATCTTTGTTAATTGTTGCTCGAATTGAGTCTTCAATTACATGAGCTTGCGCGTGTAGATAACTTAAGCTTTCTTCGTCAAGTGGTACATTTAATGGAACATTAATTACAGGAGAATTATCCTTTTTAAACATATTGATCTTACGTATAATGTTTGGTTTATTTGGATCAGCTTCGTAAATCTTAATTGTGAAGTTGTCATCATCACTAAATGTCACAATATTACTTAATGGGTTTCCTGCACCATCTTTCATTTGCGAAATTACTTCACGAGCAGTAATTGGGACTAATTTGTAATTATAATTTCCACTAGCTTTTTGAATTTTTTCAAAAGCTTTTGCAATTCCTGAAATTCTAGGGTTTAATGTACCTGAATCAGCATCAAATGAGTTAGCGATAAATAAATCACCCAAAGCTACATGTCTTTCTTTTGCTGCCTTTACCATTCCTGCAAAGTCTTGTAAGAAACGACGTTTTTCATTTTTAAGTACATTGAAAATGTCATCATTTGATTTTTCTGTTCCTCAAATATCAGCAAGTGCTTCAGTTTCAAATTTAGTAACTTTTCCATTTTCATCCAAAATTCCAAATCTGAAACGAATAAATTTACCATATTCAGTAGGTTGATTATTAGCATTAACTCTAATTACTTCAATATTTGTTCTTGCTTCTAAGTAATTAACTAAAGCTTCATATGAGTAATATGATGATTCATTTGCTCCACCACGAGTTGAAAGACCTCCAACGATAATTGGGTTCTTGTCGTTAATTCAAGCTTGACCTTGGTCAAGTGTGTAGTGGTGTCCATATTCATGAGTTGCAACATATTTTAAAAAGTCTGTTGGTACACCTTTGAATCCAGGGATTAATGCACCTAAAACAAGAGGTAATCCAATTCTATCCCCAGGAGTTAATCCACGGTATGGACCATCTTCAAGGTGGTATTGATATACTCCATCTTGATCGACTGTCTTAACAATATGAGGCCCATTTAGTTTTCTAAGCAAGTGTGGGTAAGCTGTAGTAACTTTTTGAATTAATCCAGCATAAGCTTCATTATAAACTTGATATTTTCTAGCTTCAAGCCCAACAATTGGTTTACCATCTTGATCTAGTAAAGTTTTATCTTCAGGTGTGTAAAATAATGTGACTGGACTAATGGTTCCTAAATAACCTAGGGCATCTTTGAATTGTTCAAAACCTTCTGGTTGGTAGTTATTATCTGGACTAGCTGCAAATGATAAGTACAATTCTTTTTTCTTGTTGTCTTCATTTTGCAATGTTACATTTAATGTATGCATTTTTACTTCTGGATTATGTGTAATTTCCATCTTAGAAATTGAATATTTCTTAACTAATGCTCTTTGCTTTACATAACTTGCTTTTGCTAGTTCTGGAACAGAATTAAGTGCTTCTAAGAATGAAGCAAAATATTGCATTGGCTGCCCATTACGTGGTTGATAAACAAAGATTGAATCATGCCCATCAGCATATGAATCAATATCATAAAAATCTAAGAAATTTCTAATTTTTGAATTAGCAACTTGAACAAATAATTTATAGCTTTCATATGATCTACCTTGAATAGTTGCAAAACTCAATGATGTACTATAAACATTTTTAATGTTTTCTCTTTGTTTAATTTTCTCAGCACGTTGATGAGGAGTGTCACTAGCTAAATCCTGAATTTTTGCTAATTCTTCTTCTTGAACTTTTTGGTCTTTTTCAGGAACATTTAAATATTTAAATTCAATATTTAAATTGATATCTTTTTCAAGTTCATTTGGTTTATCTTCGTTTTTGTTATCAACTGCTGTTGTAGCTGAAATAATTTCAACTGGACGTAAGTCATCAAAAGAAGCTTGTACTAATTCATCAGAATATTTAACTTTTAATTGTTCAAATTGTTCTTTTGTGATATCAAAAGGTAAGTAAAGAGTTTGGTTACGGTTAATTTGACCTTTTGCAGTGATATTCTCGTCAAGTAGTACTTTAAATTTTTCTCCTTTTAACTTGCTTGCAATTAAAATTTCTTTAAATGAACTGTAACTTGGTAATACGCTAGCATTTTTAATTGCTGAAGCATATGGAATATTTTTTAAGTAGTCATCAAGAACTGATTTAGAAACTTCGTTTTTAAATGTAGAATAAGTTAAAGCATCTGAAGCATTCCCTCTTCCACCATTTAGCGAGTAAAGAGGTAAAGAACCAAAGAAAGCATCGGGGAAGAATTTAATTTCACTAACTTCCTTGTGCAATGTTGAGTGAGATCCTAAGGTAATTGCATTCCCATTTTGTTCAACTCCAGGAACAATTCTAAATGAGTTAAGAGTTAGAAGATCAGGTCCTCAAGCAACGTTTTTAATAAACCAATTTGAAAATTCAATAAATTGTTCAGGACGCACAGCTAAAACGTACTCATTGTAAAAACTAAATGAGCCATATTTTACTTCTAGAACAAATGCTTCATTGTACTTTTCAAAGTATGCATTAAAGAAATCAGTAAAGTTGTATTTTTTAGATGGTTCTTGAATGAATCAATATTCAGAAGCATCTGGAGAAATTACTGCAACTTTGTTTTTCTTTTGAGGATCTAAAATTGCTAATTCTGGTTTTAGATTGCCTTGTTCATCATATATCTTTGCATAGTCATTATTAAATAGCATCTTATTAGCAGGTGATAGTGGTCCTAATTTTTCATCAGAATTTTCTGCATAGCCAATCATTGAACCAATTGCAATACCAGCACCAACTGATAAAGCTGCTAATGATAATAAAACTTTTGTTTTTAATGATCAATTTTTAATCATATTCACATCCTTTTCTTCAATTTATTTCGGTTTATCTTATATTAATATAATTAATATAAGTATTTTACCACAATTTACAAAATAGGGGATAAATTAATTTCTAGTTCACTTAGGTCCAAAATTAATTTATATAGTGGAGGACAAAATGAACAAATGAACTAAAAGATTTTTAATTACAGGTGGTGTTACTCTTGGTGCATCTATAATCGTATTAGCCAGTGTGCTAGGTGCATATAGCCAAAAAAAGGCTAAAGTTTCTCAACCTGACAATTTACATTTAGATAAGGAAAGAAGCAACCCAATACTCCCAACTATTGATGAACTTGATGATATAACATTTAAACCAAACAAAATTCACATCCCTCAAAACCCAAAAAAAGCTTTTGAAAATAGAGAATTACTTTATGTAGATTTAGAGTCAAGTACTCCTGAAAAAATCACTTGGGTAAAAGATGCTAAAAAGACATATGATAATATCACTAATAGCTTTTCTAGTCTTAGTGACCAATCTAATAATAATTTTCAAACAATACAAGCTAAATTATTAACAATTGCAAATATTACTCAAAATCGTAATGTGTATGCTAAATTAGTCTCAGATATTTCTTGATGAAATAAGCATTATAATAAACTAATAACCAAAGGTACTAATAATATTATTTGAGACAAAAAATACCTACAAGATAGGCTTATTAATACTGATTTAAATAGTAAAAATAAGCTTAAAGATGATTTAGCACGCTATATCCTTAGTTTGCATCAATATCTCAGTATTTTCCTAAAAATACTTCAAACTGGGGATATTTCTAATGTGCCAAAAATTAATATAGACGATAAAACTATTGATCTGAAAAAATCGGTGGCCGGCGTTTTAACCTATCAGACAGCAGCAAAAGAGTTTTTAAGCTATCTTCAATCTATTGTTATTACAAGTCACAATATTGAAGATGTAATTTGAGAAGTTGATGATAGAATGTTGAAATTAGAAACCTTGTTAGCTGATCTATTGGTGCCTTTATCAACTAATGCTTATTATTTATCTATTATAGAAAACAGGGAACTAGCAGCGTTATTTAACTTAGCTTACGATAATGCTTTCTTATCAATGTCAAATTTTCTCGAAACTAAAAACTCTATCTGAGAGCAAAATTTAATTCAAAATCTACAATATGATATCGAACTATATAACAATAATTTGACAAATGAAAAGTTTAATTTAGAAGCTTATTTACATTTTCTAAACATTAAATATAACAAAATAAGTAAAGTCTTTATCTCCCTTGCTCAAAATAAAGAAATTGGAAAAGAAGTTGCTGCAGTCATTGATGAATTTAAGCAAAATCAAGCAAAAATTAATCAAATTGAGCAAAAATATATAAAAAACAAAGTTATTGATCAGATTATCAATTTAAGATATTTAGCCTCTGCATTAGGACAAAAAGGTTTAAAAACTATTGAACAAACTAAAAATAATTACTATGACTTTGCAGGTAATAAATTAAAAGCTGCATATCAATATGCAAAAGAAAATAATGACAAGTATTATCAAAATATTACTGAATCTGCTCCTATTGAACGTACACTTATGTTACTAAAAGCAAGGCTTAAAACTATAGAATCTTATCTTGAAGGACTGGAAGAACTACAAACAAATGTGTCACATTTAGCTAGTGAAATCCCAAGTATTTCACTCAATATAAAAGCAAAAATTGAACAATATAAAGGCTATAGCGATCGTTTGAAAACAATGATTCAGGAAAATGAAACCATTTTAAAAAATATTCCAAACTCTGACATAACTAATAAAGTGGAAAATAACAATGATGAGGCAGAAGCCTTGATGTTTGACGTAGAATTCGGTGCTGGTTTTCCTGCTGAAGGTGCTTACAGCACGCTATCAAATAACATAAATAACTTATTAGATAACATAGCTATGGTAAATATGCATTTAACACATGAATTGACCAAGGATTGAAAATTAAATTGTTCTGTATCTGATGTAGAAATTGATTATATCTTTAAAGCTTATGAGTCAGGATTAAAAGTTTCCCAACATGAATATGTTGAATTTCTAAAAAGAACATTTAACATTTTAAATTCAAATAAAAATAAGTTAAATGATCAAATTGAGGTACATAAAGCAGTAAGTAAAGAATTTTTAGCTAAATCATATGAGGTTCAACGCCAAAAAACTTATGCTCAATTAGCTTCACTCGAAAGCGAACTAAAACAAGCAATTAATAAAATGCCTGCTGAAATTAATAAAAAGAAAATTGATCCACAAACTGCACATTATTTAATTGAAGGATATAAAATTATTCTTGGCTCAGCCATAGCCTTTCAATCAAATAAAGACATTTACAATTATTGAGAACTAGATGCTAATAAAATATTAGCTAGTGAATTAGAGCTTTACATGAAAAGAATTGATTCAAATAAAAAGTTAGCTTCTGACCTGATGTATGCACTAATTAAAAAAATTTAAGTATAAAAAATATCCCAGCAATTAAGCTAGGATATTTTTCTATTCATATTCAGGTTGTGAGCTCTTAATAAATTCTAATAAATCTTTAATTGAGTTAAATTCAGCTAATGTAATTAAAATTTTTGCAGGGTTCTTATGATTTTCTTGTGAATCAAAATTATAATTTGCAACTGGGTTTAATTCATTAATATATACAGTTCCATCTAATTTAGCATTTCTTAATTGTGTGTAATATGCTTCGCGAGCAACTTTTAATGCTTGTTTTAAGGCATCAACATTTTGTGCCTTACTATCTAATGCTTTGAAATATTCAATATTTGCATTGTAGTAAGATTTTTCTAATTCATTTAATCTTTTAGCTTCTACAACTGGATCAAAATCATATTCTGAATCTTGTGCAGTATCTGCTTTAACACCTGTAATATTTCTATATAACTCATTACTTTGTTGAAGTTTCTTGAGCTCTTCAGTTGTTAAATCATATGCAACTTTATCAATATTTTTATATAGATCTGTTACTGAGTTTTGAGTAAAGAAATCGGAATTAGCAATTGCACCTTGTCTAATCAAGATATAAACTTCATTTAATGGAATGAGTAAAGAATTTTGTTTATATTCTTTAGCTTTTTTCTTTTGAGCACGGATAGTGCTTTTGTAGCCTTCTATATCATCAACAATATTTCTAATTGGTGTAGATGTAATTTCTAATCCTTCAGCTGCATAATATTCATCATCATTTGAATCATCAACATAGAATCTAAGACCAAGTTCAAACGCATCTTTTTTAACTTGTTTAAATTTTTCAATGATTTCTGCATCAGGAGTAGTTTCTAGTTCAACTAATTGAGCTTTTAATTTATCAACTAAAACAAGTAACTCGTCAATTTTTATATTCATATTGTCATCACCTGCGCCAAAGTAATATTGAGTTTCCCCTAGTCCTTCTACCCTAACTTTCGATGCTGCTAATTCTTGCTTAAATTTGTCAATAATTAGAACATTTGCTTTAGCTTGTTCCTTGATTGAGCTTGCTTCTTCAGCATTAAATTCCATTGCTTTAAAATTATTAACAACTTCAAGGTATTTATCAAATATTTTTTGTGAATTAGCAAGATTTTCTTCGGCTTGTTTAACCTTTTCATCAGCTTTTTTGCTTTGAGCTTCTAACTTAAGGAACTTGCTCATCATCGGATCATCTACAGTTATACTTAAATTCTTAAAGTAATTTAACATTCTATCAAATGTATTAGTTTCACTTTCGATTTTCTTGAATTTTAATAGCTTATCAAATGCAGATAAAATATCATTTTGAACTCCAGAGTTAGCTGAATTTCTTAAACTTGATAAATGTAATGCAATAGATTTATACAATTTCGCTTGAACAGTTTCATCTTTTCCTTCGTCTGCTAGTTCATTATATAATCTATTATACTTAGAAATTGCTTGATTCGCATTAGTGCGTGATTGTTCAATTTGGCCTTGAATTTTCTTTAATTCTGCTTCTGTATCAATTTTATATGAGGCAATTTTGTACTTAAATTGATTTAAGTAAGTAATAATTGATTGCTTACTAAAGAAGTCTTGAATTAAATTAAATCTTCTCAGATCTACTAAATCCTTACTAAAAGCAGCATAGTAATTTGCATACATAATAGAATTTAAAGCATATGCATTCTTTTTATAAAAATCACTATATAATGGCGCAATTTTATCTGCGATAGCTTCAAATTCTTTTAAAGCTTCCTTATCTGTAATGTTATTTAATAATGGAAACACTGAAACCCGATAATTAACATCATACTTAGCTTGAAATTCATCAGCTGTTGAAGGGTTCTTGATTTTCTTTTCAAAGGCTTCAACTTCTAGAAGCATGTATTTTGCAATTTGATCTTTTAATGTTGTTCCTTCGCCTTTAGCTTGTTTATAAGTTTCAAGAATACTATCAACAACCTTTATATTGTCATTTAATTTCACTATTTTTTCTTCTTTGGCTTTAATATCCTTTTCTTCAGTTGGGCTTAGTTTTTCTACACTTGCTAATGCATCCTTTTGAGATTGAAGTAATTTAGCCAAATCAGCAATTCTTCAGTCAAATAATTGATCCATAAAGGCTTGCTTTGGAAATGGCGATTCAACTTGAATTGTATCTCCTAAAACAATTCTTTGTGCGTTACTGAAAGCCATAGCGTCTTTAAGGGCATTATATACACGAATTGAATTAGCATATGACAATTCAATTGAATCAGCATCTTTAATTGTTTGTTCAATTTGGGTTTTTTGAAGTTCAAACATACGTTTGTTTTCTTCAACATTGTAAATTTCTGGTTTTAAATTCTTTACAGTGTTAATCATAAATAAGTTTAAACGACTAATCATTTTGATAGCATCAATAGCTGAATTACCTCTGGCTAGAAGTTTTTTACTTAAAGTTTCAACTTTATCTTTAGCAGCATCCAATAGAGCTTTTTGAGTATTTAATTGTTGTGTTAATTCTTGGATTTTTTCAGATGAAACTAGTTTTAGTTCTCCAGCTTCATCGCCATTTAAAATAGCATCAACATCAACACCTAAATTCTTAAGTTCTTTTGTTAACTTATCTACTTTACTCTGTAAAGTAGCTACATCATTTTGAGCTATATCTAATTCATCTTGAACATGTCCGACTACAGTTGTGCTTAATGATGAAATTTTGTCATTTAATTCTTTAACAAAGTCACGTAAGGTTTTAACATCAAGCTCTGAAATGTTGTTTTCATCTTTCTTACTTAATTGTGCTTGTAAAACATCTTTTCTTTGTTTTAGTAATTTGTATTCTGATGGAGATAAGACATTTATTGTGTTTAATTTTCCATCCAATGTAGCTAATGTAGCTTCTTTCTCAACATTTAATTCTTTTCTTTTTTGCTCACTTTCCCCGTCATTGCAAGCTAATGCAGTAAAAGGAACTAGTGTTAAGCTACCAGCACTAAGGGCTAGTAAAATTGATTTAATTCTTCTCATAATTCTTCCTTATGTTTTATCTTAATATTCTGTTATATATTTATATAAAGTAAAAAACGCATATACTGAAAAAGCTCAGTAATATGCGTTTACACATAAAATTGTAGTTTTATTATTTAACTACCATACCAGCAACTTCTTCAGCAAAGTTTGATTGAACTTTCTCAATTCCTTCACCTACTTCATATCTAACAGCACTTACTAATTCGCAGTTGTGATTTTGTAAGTATTTTGCTACAGATAATGAGTCTTCCATAACGAAAGCTTGTTTTTCTAAAACAAATTCTGATAATTGTTTATTTAATCATCCTTCTGTTATAGAGATTTGAATTTTTTCAGGTTTATTTTCGAAACCAGCTGGTTTAACAAATCCTTCCTTGATTGAGTCAAGTCTGTCAGCTGGAATTTCGTTTACAAGAATAAATTCAGGATTCATAGCTGATACATGCATTGCAACATTTCTTGCTGCTTCTGTGTTGTTTCCTTTAACAGTAACAACTGCAGCAACTTGTTGGTTTGCGTGAACGTATATTCCTAAAACTTGGTCTTCTTGAGCTTCTACTCTTGTGAAACGACGAAGAGAAATTTTTTCTCCAATAACAGCTGTAGCGTTAACTAAAGCTTGTTCAACTGTTTCACCGTTAGCTAGTTTAACATCTAACCCTTCTTGTAAAGTGTTAGCTTTTGAGTTAAATAAAGCTGTAGAAACTTCATTTAATAATTGAATAAATTTGTCGTTTTTAGCAACGAAATCTGTTTCTGAGTTAATTTCAACTAAGATAGCGTGCTTGTCATCTCCAAGAGCTGTTACAGCACCTTCAGCAGTAATACGACCTGCTTTCTTAGCAGCTTTAACAATTCCATTTTCTTTAAGCCATGCAATAGCAGCTTCAATTTCATATCCTGTTGCTTCTAAAGCTTTTTTACAGTCAACAAGAGCTGAGTTTGTTCTAGTTCTTAGTTCTTTAATTAATTCCATTTTGTTATCTGCCATGATAACCTCCTAAATTTTTTTAATTAGTTTGCTTCTGTTGTTTGAGCTTCTGCTTCAGATGCTCTGTTTGTGTTGTTTCCAAATGATGGCAATACAACTTTATCATCTTCTTGGTAAGCAAATTTAACTTGTCCACCACGTGCTTTAACAATAGCATCAGCTAAAATTGTCATAATTAACATAATTGATTTAGCTGAGTCATCGTTTGCAGGAATACCGAAGTCAAGTAAATCAGGGTTAGCATTTGTATCTAAAATACCAATAACTTTGATTTTCTTTCTTTTAGCTTCTTTAACTGCAATTTCATCTTCATTTGGATCAGCAACAATCATAACTTGTGGTAAACGTTGCATGTCACGGATACCATTTAAGTTTTTGTGTAATTTATCTAATTCTTTATTAAATTCTAAAGCTTCTTTCTTTGTGTATCCAGCAAAGTTTTTAGCAGCTTTTGCTTCAAGGTCTTTCATTTTTTGAACACTTGACATGATTGTTTGGTTGTTTGTTAATGTACCACCTAATCATCTTTCTGTTACATATAATGAACCTGTTCTTTCAGCAGCTTCTTTAACAGCTTCACGAGCTTGTTTTTTTGTACCAACAAAAATAAATGATGCACCTTTAGATGCTAATGTGTTTACAAGTGAGTAAGCATATTCTAAGTATTTTTGTGTTTTTGTAATGTCAATAATGTGTGACCCTTTGTTCTTTTTATTAGGAACGATGAATTCCTTCATTTTAGGGTTTCAAGCGTGAGTTTTGTGTCCAAAGTAAGCACCAGCTTCTAATAATTTAGTTTTTGACACAATTGGAGTTTTTTGTTCTTTTTGAACTTTTTCTTTTTTGTTTTCTGTTGTCATATTTTATCCTTTTAGTTTGTTTTTGCTAAATAAATATTTCGAACACCTAGCACTATGATTAGCACACCCAAGTGAATCCATATTTATTGATTTAATATTTTAAGATTTATTTAAATTAATAATTCTTGTTTATATTTTATAAAAAAGTTGATTTTTTTGAAATTACTTTTTTATTTTTTTATCACTACTATATAGTCAATAAAATAAAAAAGGCTATTACTAGCCCTTAAATTATTTAGCTTCTTTAGCAATTTGAACTAAAACTGAGAATGTTTTAGGTTCATTGATTGCTAATTCTGAAAGCATTTTACGGTTAATTGTAACATTTGCTTTTTTAAGCCCATTGATAAATCTTGAATAGCTCATTCCTTCAGCTCTAACTGCTGCATTAATACGAGCGATTCATAATTTTCTAAAGTTTCTTTTAACTTGTTTACGGTCTCTGAATGCATATGTTCATGATTTAACAACTGCTTGTTTTGCAACTTTGTATCCAATTGACTTGTGTCCAAAGTACCCCTTAGCTAATTTTAGTCACTTTTTACGTCTTGCTCTTGTAACTGTTCCACCTTTAACTCTTGCCATAATTATTCCTTTCTAATAACGTAAGTATCTATGTATTTGAAATCTAATTGATTAACAAGATTAGATTAATGCTTTAAATCTTTTAAGATCTGATTTTGACATTTGAGCAGATTTACGTGATTGACGTTTTTGTTTTGTTGTTTTGTTTTGAGCTAAGTGAGAACGATATGCTTGTTCTCTTAAAATTTTACCTGTTCCTGTAACTTTGATACGTTTCTTTAACGCACTTTTAGTTTTCATTTTTGGCATTTAATTCTCCTTCTTTAGCTTCTTGATTTGAATCAAGATTCTTTTCTTTTAAGTATTTTTGAATTTTTTGTTTATTTGGTTGGAGATTCATGTCAAGGAAACGATCGTTAACTAATTTAGGTTCTGAAGTTTTTTCAGCAATATCTTCAACTAATGCGAAGAATTTTTCAATTGTTGCAAAACCTAAATCTTTTCTTCCTATTTCACGACCTCTTAGTTTTAAAGAAACCTTAATTCTGTCACCTTTTAAAAGAAATTCTCTAGCTTTTCTTGCTTTGGTTTTCAAATCATTTTCACCAATCATGGCAGTTAATCTAACTTCACGATTTTGGATTGTTGTTTGTTTTTCTTTTAGTTCCTTATTTTTCTTCTTACGGTCATATTTGAATTTACCGTAGTCTAAGATACGACAAATTGGTTTAGGTTCAACGCTAATTAAAACTAAGTCCATTTTATAGCTTTTTGCTATCTCAATAGCTTCAGATGTATATTTAACTCCAAGTTTTTCACCATCAGGTCCTAATAAAAAAACTTGTTTAAATGGGATGTCACCATTAATGTAATGCTCTGAAGCTGGTTTTTTTCCTTTTGTTTGAATAATAACTCCTTAAATAAAATTTAAATTTAATAAAAAGTGGTTTCCCACTTCATCTACTAAAAAAGGTATCAGAATTATGATACGTTTAATTGTAGCTAAACCCAAGACTATGGTCATCAGGTGAGAAGTGTCTTCTACTTTTCTGCAATTAACTCTATTGCTTTTTAATTTTAACAAAAAAAAATTAATTGTGAAATTTATTAACTGTATGCTTTTTGTTTTTTTATTACTTTTGGCACTGTATTTAGGCTGAATACATTTTGATTATAATTTTTCATAAAAAAAATTAAAAAAATCAATCGTTTTGAATACAAAAATAATTTTTTATAATTGTTTTTATGAAAAAACTACATTCTACTTCATTTAGTTTCGAAGTTAAAAAAGAAGTAATTAACAGCATTAGCAAGAAATCTGAAATAGTATCATTTATTAATGGACTAGTCTTTTGTTCAGCAGAACTTGATAAAAACAATAATTATGTATTATCTATTAAAAATGAATACTTAATGGATAAACTAATTCGTAAGCTCGATAAAATACATATGCCATATCAAAAACAAGCTAATTGAAAATCTAAACTGGTTATTTTTAATAACTCAATGATTTCACCAAATTTAGATTATAAAGATTATTTAACTTACTTCTTTGCGGGTGTTTTTTGTGGTGGGGGAAGTATTTCAGGTAAAAATTCTACTTCATATCATTTAGAGATAGCATCACACAATAAAATGAACTTGCAGAAAATTCAATCAAAACTGAATGAATATGAGTTTAATTTTAACTTCTTAGCTCGTGGTAATAAATTTATTATTTATAACAAAAATAAAGAAAAGTTAATTGATTTTTTAGCTGCAATTAATGCTAAAAACTCATGATATGATTTACAAAATTTAATAATTAAGCGTGATTTTGAAAATGTTACTAATCGCATTAATAACATTGATTTAAGCAATATTAATAAAATTGCACAAAGCACAATTCGCCATATTGAAAATATTAATTATGTTTTTGAACATAATTTAGAACAGTATTTTGATGAAAACCAGCTTGTTGCTTTTCGCATCAAATCAGAAAATAAATGGATTTCACTAGCTGAGCTATCATTTTTGCTCCAACAGCAACATAATATTTATATTTCAAAAAGTGGTCTTAACCACTGATTCCGCAAATTAGCTTTGGTTGTTGAACAAAACAAAAAATAAAGTTTTACTTTATATGTTTTAAAAAGTAATAAACAAAGAGAGCACTTTGACTGCTCTCTTTTTCTTTAATTAATACAAGCTTAATATTTTTTAATTTTTAGTAAAAACTTTACTATAAAATGAAGATTGTTTGAAAATAAAATTGCATTTATGTTTTTTGTATATAAAATTCATCTTCTTTTTCTGATAAAAATACTTCTCTGGTGGCTGAATGTTTCAAATCCAGCTTTACCATGATATTTTCCAATTCCACTACTTTTTATTCCACCAAAAGGTAAATTAGAATTATATATAAATTGGGATGTGGAATTTCAAGCAACGGATCCACTTGATATTCACATCTTTATTGCATCATATATTTTCTTATTTTTTGAAAAAATATAGGCAGATAACGAACTATCCAATAACTTAATTTCATTGGACAATTCATCAAAACTATGAAAAATTTTCATTGGAAGTATTGGGCCAAATATTTCTTCTTTCGCTAATTTGCTCTCATTTTGCAATTCACAGAGATAAATTTTGTGCTTGTCAAAATCTATTTCTTCATTAAAAATTTGACTTAATCGAGTGGCACTATCGGAATTTATTAAGTGAGCAAATTGGCCTTTGCCTTTTAGTTCATGTTGTACTAAGTGATAAAGTTGGAAAGCAAATTCTTGTTTAAAGTCTTCCGCTATTGCTGCATCTATTAGAATAAAGTCAGGAGCTAAACATGTTTGGCCAGCATTCATTAATTTAGAAAAAATAAGTTCTTGACATACTAGAGGTAAATCTGCATCTTTCGTTATAATTACTGGATTTTTTCCACCTAATTCCAAAACACAAGGAATCATTTTATCCGCTGCTTTTTGATACATAATCTTACCAACTGCCTGTGATCCAGTAAAGAACAAAAAGTCAGCTTTTTCTTCTATTATATGATTTGTTTCTTCGATATTGCAGTCCACCACATTAACTTCATCCTTTGGAAAGACATTATCTATAATTTTCTTAATAGTCTCATTAGAAAACTTTGACTTTTCAGAAAGTTTTAAAATAACTTTATTTCCGGCACCGATTGCATTGATCAAAGGAATAAATGCTAATTGGAAAGGGTAGTTTCAAGTAGAAATAATAAACACAGTACCATATGGTTGGCGTTCTATTATAGATTTCGTCCCTAATAGAGAAATTGGTTTGGATACAGTTTTAGGTTTTGCTCATTTTCGAATTTTTTTAATATATAAATTGATTTCATTAATGATCGGCAATATCTCTGTTATGTTTGCTTCATTTTTAGACTTTCCCAAGTCTTTTTCCAATGCCAAGCAAATATTATTTATATTCTTGTATATTTCTTTTTTCAAATTTGCTAATTTTTCTTTTCTCATTTTTACATTCATAATATTAAATACTAACAAATTTCGGAAAATAAAAAAATAACGTTAGAAGTTCTAGCGTTATCTTACTATTTAAAACTTTTTTATAAGATAATGGTGCGCGAGAAGGGACTCGAACCCTTATGCCGGAGGCACTAGAGCCTAAATCTAGCGTGTCTGCCAATTTCACCACTCGCGCATAAAATAAGGTTTAAAAATTATTGAACTAACGTCCAATAATAGATAAATTTTCCAATTTAAATCAGTTATTGGTGCCGTTTATAGGACTCGAACCTACGACCTACTGATTACAAGTCAGTTGCTCTACCAACTGAGCTAAAACGGCATGGTGGAAGATAAGGGACTCGAACCCATGACATTCGCCTTGTAAGGGCGACGCTCTCCCAACTGAGCTAATCTTCCAAATGGCAGTCTGTACGGGGCTCGAACCCGTGCATGCATGGATGAAAACCATGTGTGTTAACCACTTCACCAACAGACCATAAATGGCGCCGATTATTGGGATTGAACCAACGACCAACTGGTTAACAGCCAGCTGCTCTACCGCTGAGCTAAATCGGCACGCCTTATTTATTTATATCGCTTATATATTATAGCACACATTTAAAATTTAAGAAAAATATTTTTCATTTTTTTCTTTTTATTTTTAGCTATGCTTTAAAAGCAAGAATATTATAACACGAAAATATAAATTCATATTTTTTTATTCAAAAAATATCATTTATTTTTTATTATTAAATTTTATTTAAAAAATATAGCTTAATAAGCATACAAAAAAGAAGCTATATAATTAAATATGCCAAGTATTTAACTGCCCATTCGTTCTTATATTTGAGGACAATTCTTTGAGACTATTGAAAATTAATTGTATTGTTCCTTTATTTTCTAATCATTATGTGGAAATTTTGCGATAAGCGATTCATTTTAGCAATGTATTTTTAAATGGTATTGAAATGTCTAATCCTTCTGCTAATCCTCATATTACTGATTCTGTTAAATAGATTCCTTTTGGTTCTTTTACATAATATCTTTTGTTCAAATATTTAAAATAGATTTATCTACTAGATAAATTTACTAATGTTACATTTGAATATAATGAAGAAATAATCTTTTTCCCCTCTTCATCAAATGCAGCATATTAACTTTACTATATCAGGCAACATCATTTAATCTTTTTTATATTTACTTCAATATCCATTCTGCAGTTTTCTCTTTTTGTGGCTCTCTTATTAAGTAATGATTTTTTATTAAAAAATTTTTTGTGTTAAATTTCAATAATCTTAAAACCTTCTAAATATCTT
Organism: Mycoplasma paraquilae; assembly: GCF_048284415.1. NCBI lineage: Bacteria > Bacillati > Mycoplasmatota > Mollicutes > Mycoplasmatales > Mycoplasmataceae > Mycoplasma > Mycoplasma paraquilae. The sequence goes on along the minus strand of NZ_JBLVZU010000004.1, from coordinate 69,899 downwards.
TTAGATCAGAAAGAGAGATTCGAATTAATTCATAATTTGTTAGCACTTTTATTTTATTTATGTCTGTTTTGAATTTATATAAGAATTTTATACATCAACTATTATTTTTAAAAAGGGGAGAGTAAAATGAATCTTATTTACAGTTTCCCACAAATTATATTTTTGTGCATTTTGCCTACATTTATTATACAATTCAATGAGTTTCAAAATCGCTTTTTCTACACTTATATCACAATAGAAACCCAAAAAAAGATGGCAACTCTACTTTAACTTTAGTGGAATGTCATCTTTTTAATTTTTAGTTCAACAACAAGAGAAAAAAATTTCAAGAATATAGTAAATAATTGATATAATAATTAGGCCATTAGAACGATAACACCCTAACCTGGTCAGGATAGAAATAAAGCAGCCACGTGGGAAAGTATTGTGTCTAGTGGTTTTTGTTTTAGCTGTAAAAAATAAAAAGAAGCATTAGCTTCTTTTTTTAAAATTATATATAAGAAATTATTCAACTGTAACTTCAGCACCAGCTTCAACAAGAGCTGCTTTAATTTGTTCAGCTTCTTCTGGTTTGATGTTTTCTTTAATAACAGCAGGTAATGTATCAACAATTTTCTTTGCGTCCATTAATGGTAATCCTAATAAGTCTTTAACTACTTTAATAATAGCAACTTTTTTACCATTGTCAGCTTTTAAAACAACTTTAACGCTTGATTTTTCTTCGTTTGCACCTTCTGCTGGAGCAGCAGCAACAGCAACAGCAGCTGTTGGGTCGATTCCGAATTCTTCTTTCATTGCTTCTACAAGTTCCATAACTTCTTTAATTGACATTTCTTTTAATGATTCAATAAATAATTCTTTTGTTAATTTAGCCATAATATAATGTCCTTTCTTTAATTTGATTTATATATTATTCTGATTTACCTTCACTTACAAGTTTAAGTGATAATGAGATTTGTTGTAATGGTGCCATCATTGAACGTGCAAGGATCCCAAGTGCTTCTTCGTATGTAGGAAGTGTAGCAACTTCGCTAACACCTTTTGCATCAATAACTTTTCCTTCAAAAGTACCAGCTTTAACTACCATTAATTTGTGTAGCTTAGCAAATTTTGTCAATAATTTAGCAGCAGACATATCATCATTGTTTGAAAAAGCAAAGATGTTAGGTCCTACTAAATAATCAGCTAATTCACCGATACCTGTTTCATTTGCTGCAAGTTTAAATAAACGATTTTTATAAACTTTAATATCAACACCTAATTTTTTAGCTTCTTTTCTGAATTCTTCTAATTCTGAAACTGTTAAACCACGGTATTCAGCAAAAGCAACAGCTTGTGAGCTTTTGATTTTGTCAACGATTTCTAAAACAACTTCTTTTTTAGCTGCTTTTAATTTTGATTCTGACATATTTTCTGCCCCCTTTCAAAATTTATTGCAATACAATTGAACATTTGAAGTGATACACTCGGTAACCATAAATTAAGCTTGCGCAGTTACTGTCTTTATGTATTGCGTGTAAATTATAATATAAAAAACTAAAAACATAATCAAAATTGTATTTTTTCATTATTTTATTAAAATAGATAAAAATTAAATCATGGCACTCTACTTTAGTTTTGATGGAATGCCATTTTTTTAATTTTTACATTTAAAGTTTTTTTAATTTATTTTCTTTGTTTATTCCAAAACTTATAATATAATTTTATATGGAGTAAAAAAATGCTAAAGAAAACAAACATTTTAATACTAACATTATTAGCTAACAGCATCAATGAACTTGATGCTAAGTTTAAGATAGTAAAAAATGGTAAAAAACAGTTTTTACTCGATCTCGAACAAGCATTAAGTGTATGGCCAATGTCACTTATTAGTAGAAAACAAGAAATTTATTCATTGCCTAATGTTGCTTCTGCAAATAATGCTATAATTAAATGTAAATATCTTGACATTATAGAGAACTTGCCAATTGTTCATGAATTAAAAAACATTTTTCCGACAGAAATTTTTGAAGATTTCTTAGATATTTTTTACTGATATATTGGTGAACCAGTTGTTGAGTCACATGATAAACTTGATTTAGCAGTACTCCATAATCCATCAGATTACTTAAAATATCTTTTTGATGGTTCTTTAACAAAAAACAAAACAATCTTTTCTTTAGGTGACTTTGACTTTAAAATAACCAATGATCCAAGTTTTAATTATTTGTTTTTGCTACCTAATTTTTTCATTAATAATGCAATGGGCGATAGAGTCCTTCTTTTGGACTCGCTAAATCGCCCATTTTCTTATAAGTCTTTTAAAGATATTCATATTAAGCCTAAATTAATTATTGCTAACTATTCAAAGGCTATGTTAGAGTTTCTTAATCTTTATAATGTTAATTTCTGCTTGCGATTAAACAGCTTGCATGATATTAGTAATAACATTTTTACAAGAAGTATCAAAATGAGTGTAAAAATTATGGAAAGATATGAAAGTAAACGCTTAGAGCGACCATTTTTGCTTTGCATGAAGACAATAAATTACAAAAAATACTATCTATACTGCTATTTTATCCCAACTGGGGATGAAGTTAGAAGTGTTAAGCTGGATTTACTGCTTGATTATTACTTTTCTCCAAAAAATCACAAGCATTATTTTGAGATCTTTCAAGAAACTTATGTTAAATTTTTCTTAACAAACAAAAAACTAGTCTTGGAAAAATCAAAGTTACTTCCTGTTCACAACTCTCGTTTAGAATGGAATCAATATATACTAGATAAAGTTAACTATCTTAGTGAAAGTTCAACAAGAGGACACTCAAATGAATCAATCAGCTATCTAGGAATGTATCTGCTTTTTGTTGAAGCAGCTTTAAGTGACATAGCAAATCGTATTAATGCAATTATGAAAGATATTTATAATTCTAATTACCATTATAGTTTAAAAGATGTAGTTGAAATATTACATTTCAATGAGTCATTAAGTTCTGTTCATTCAGCAACTTTTGAAGTTTCCACCTTTAATGCAGTCTCGTTTGAAAAAATACGCTATTATAAAAAGTTTTTAGAATTGCTTGAATCCATTATTACTAATAATCAATAAATCTTATATAATTCATTACATGAATAGTTTAGGGATAGATATTACCAATATTTCACGTTTTTTAAATAAAGGTGAAATATTTTGAAATCGCATTTTATCAGCTGATGAGTTAGTTTATTTTAATAAACTTGAGACTCAAGATTCAAGAGCTAAATTTCTAGCGCGTTCTTGAGCTATTAAAGAAGCGATTTTTAAGGCTGATAACACATATATTGATTTTCGAAAAGTCAACATTAAAAAAGATCCAGAATCTAAACTATGAAAATTTAAAGATTTTTTAATCTCAATTAGCTATGCTAACGACTATGTTATAGCTGTTGTGACTAAACAATAAGAAAGGCCTTTATGAAAAAAACTGCATTAAACATCACCTTTAAAAAAATTATATTGTCTCCTTTGTGAGCTGCACGCTTTTTAAACTTAAAGCTTAAGTATCGCAAATATAAAAAGGATGCTGACCAAGTTCAGTCAATTGAACGTTATAAATATTTACTAAAATTAAGCAAAAAAATTCTAAGCTTATATAACATTGATGTTGTAGTGGAAAATTATGAAAATTTACCTGCATCTGGTAGTGTCTTAGTAACACCAAATCATAAGTCTCTTTTTGATCCACTTATTATGTTAGTGGCTTTAGAAAAACAAACATATGAAGCAAGTGCAAAAGAGCTGATTCCAACTTTTATTGCTAAAAAAGAGCTAGCTGATGCTAAATTTATTAAAAGCGCATTACACTTATTAAATACTTTCTTTGTTGATCGTAATAGTGTTAAACAGAGTTTGCTAGAAATGAATAAATTTGCTGAATTCATTAAGCTAAATAAAACTTATGGTGTAATTTTCCCAGAAGGAACTAGAGTATTAGACCAGCCACTAGGCGAATTTAAATCAGCGCCTTTTAAGCTAGCACAAAAAGAATACTTAACAATCCAGCCAGTGGCCATTTTACATTCACAAGAAGCTGATAATAGTAAACGCAAAGGTAGATTAACAGTAACGGTAAGATTCTTAACACCTTTAAAGCCTAATAATTTCATTACTCAAGATTCAGCTAAGGTTGCGGCTCATGTACACTCAATAATTCTTAAAGAGGTTGATTCTGATGGCGATCAAAACTAATCCATACTACAGTGAATATACTTTTCAGTTACAAGACTTTGATGGTCCATTAGATTTATTACTTTCTTTAATTAAAGATAAAAAAATTAGTATTTTTGATATCAACTTAGTTGAACTAGCTGATCAATACTTAAAAATTATTAACCAATTAAAAGGTAGCGAAATAGATATTGCTGGTGACTATCTAGTTATGGCTGCTACATTATTAAAAATAAAGGCCAGCATGGTTTTACAAGATCCAGAATCTGATGAACCTGCTGAAGTTGTTGAAGAAAAAAAGAAACTGATTCAACAGCTTGTTGAATATCAACAATTCAAAGAAATCAAAGAAGCACTAAGAACATTTGAGTCTGACCGTGAAGACATGTTCATAAAAGCACCTTCAAATGTTGATGATTTTATTGTTGACAGTGATGATTCCAGATTAGATGGACACTCTAATCCAGTTAAACTTATTTCCGTTTTAAGAAAAATGTTTGAAAGGGTTTATGCACAACATTTGCGGACAACTAAATTAGAAACATTTAATTTATCGCCTTCTGACCAATTTCCTTTTATTAAAAAAATGCTTAAACAACACGAGGTTCTAACATTTGAAATGGTATTTACACAGCCATCCTTAAATCACTTTGTTGTTACACTGCTTGCTGTATTAGTACTGGCTAAACAACAAGTACTAGTTATTGAGCAAAAGGAAGAATTTGGAGAAATCACAATCAAAAGAGGAGAGCTTTATAATGAAAAATAAAATTTTAGAAGCTTTATTATATATTCAAGGAGATGATGGATTGACACTAGAACAAGTCAAAGATATCTTCTCTTTAGCTACTTTAGCAGAAGCTAAAAAAGTTATGTCTGATTTTCATACTTATTTTAATGACATGGAACTAGGGATAAAAGTTGTTAACTTTAATGAAGTTTACAAATTTGCCACCAGAGAAACATTTAAAGATTATGTTTCAAAAATGGTTTCAATTGTTAAAAAACAAAGATTATCTAATGCCGCAATTGAGGTAGCAGGTATTGTAGCTTATAAACAACCAGTTACACGTAGTCAAATTTCAGTAATTCGTGGAGTAGCATCCGATCAAGTGGTTAATACATTACTTGTCAAGGGTGTTATAGAAGAAGTTGGGATTGCGCCAACACCAGGAAACCCTGTTTTATATGGTGTTACAAATAAATTTTATGATCACTTTAAACTAACTAGTATGCGTGATTTACCTAAATTAAACGAATTCAACTACGTAGAAGGTGTTGAAAACGAAAATAGTGATTTCGATTTATTTTCATCACAACGTGAAGAATAAGTTGGCTATGCCAATTTTTCTTTTTTAATAATATAATAATATAAAGGGGTTATATGCTAGAAATAAAAGCAACAAAAAACGATGCTGGTAGAAGTATATTTAAAGTAATTACTAAATATTGTTCAACCCTACCACATAGTCGCATTGAAAAAATATTTCGGAAAAAAGATATTAAAATAAACAATGATAGAAGAATAACAAAAAATCAAATAATTAATGAAGGTGACTTAATTTTAATTTATGGAATCTTAGAAGATAGTGCAGAATTTAAGTCCATCGAAACAAATGCAGTTAAGCCAAACTTTAAAGTGTTATATGAAGATGACAACATTTTAATCATCGATAAGCCTGCTGGCGTTGAAGTTCATGGCGAGGATAATTGCCTTGATAATCAAGTATTAACTTATTTAAATTTTAAACCAATCGATAGTTTTAGACCTTCTCACATTGGACGTTTAGATAAGGAAACAAGTGGTATTATTTTATACGGAAAAAATTATCAAACTGTGTCATATTTTAATGAGCACTCTAATAATTTAATTAAAAAATATACTTTTTGAAGTAATATAAATCTGGAAAAGTATACAGAATTAAATCCTTTAAAAATTACATTATATTCAGTTAAAGATGAGCCAAACAAGCGCATGAAAGTAAGTCCAAAAAAAATTCAAGATGGGAAAATAACAACCACTTTATTTTATATGGAAGATGGCAAAAAAATAGCTGAATTAATCACTGGTCGTAAACACCAAATTAGAGTTACATTAAAATATTTAGGATATCCAATTTATGGTGATAAGAAATACCATGGTCCTAATGCTAAAAGATTACAATTACATTCATATAGTTTAAAATTCAAAGATATTACAGGTGACTTAAAATACTTAAATAACTATGAAGTATTTTCATTACCGAACTTTAAAAAATAGGAGTACAAATGAAACAAATTTCAAGAGAAAAATTAATAGATATTGTGCAATCTTTAATGTTACGCCCAAATGATGATGTTTTAGATAAAATACTAGTTTCTTGGGAGCACATTCAAGCAGATCTTGCTGGTTTAAATGCTTTAAATTTAGAAAACTTAGCACCAATGGAAAGAATTAATGAAGATTTACACATAGATCTTTTGCGCGAAGATATTGAAGATGATTCATATTCAATTACTCAAGCTAATATTTTAACTAATGCTCCTGCAACTAGCGGGGAATTTGTTGTACTTACAAAGGTGGTAAAATAATGAGACAATTTAGCAACAAAGGAAATTACACTAAAGCTTATAATGAATTAAAAAATGACTCAAATAATGCTGTAGCATACTTATATCCAGAAAAAACTTATCAAGAACAAAGTACAGCATTCAATAATGTTGTAGTCACAATTAAAGATGTTTTTGCAACAAATGATGCTCCAACAAGAGCTTCTAGTTTAATATTGGATAATTTCCAACCATTTTATAATGCAACTGTTGTACAAAAATTAATTGATGCTAATGCAAAAATTGTTGCAAAAGTTAATAATGATGAATTAGCTCTTGGAGGAACTGGTACATACAGTGCTTATGGGCTTGTAGTGAATCCTCACGATCCAGAAAGATTTGTTGGCGGGTCGTCATCAGGATCAGCAGCTACAATGACACCAAATGTTGGCTTTGCGTTAGGCAGTGATACAGGTGATAGTGTAAGATTACCTGCTGCTTTCAATGGATTAATTGGATTTAAGCCTTCTTATGGAGCTATTAGCAGATATGGCATGTTTGCATATGCTTCTTCATTAGATACAGTTGCATATTTTACGCATAATGTTAATGATGCTATATTAGCTGCTCAAACATTATTTGGAAAAGACTACAAAGATATGACTAGCATTAATGTCCCGATAGCAAACGCAGTCAATAAAAAACCAAATAAAATTGCCTTTTTAGACTTTAGCAGATTTGTTAAACCTTATGTAAATGAAGCAATGATACAATTTATTGAAAAAATTAAAGCAAATGGAACTGAAGTCGAAATTATTCAACCTAACCTAGAGATTTTAAATGCTATCAATATAGTGTACCGTGTAATAAGTTTCTCAGAAGCAAGCTCAAATTTAGCGAACCTAACTGGTATTGGATTTGGTAACAGGGTGAATGGTGATTCTTGAGAAGAAATTATGCTCAATACCAGATCACAAAAGTTTGGAAAAATGGTACAAGAACGTTTAGCTCTTGGTAGTTACTTTTTATATACGGAAAATCAAGAAGAAATTTTTATTAAAGCTCAGAAAGCGCGTAGATTGATAAAGAATTATTACACAGAGCTACATAGTACATATGATTGTGTACTTTTCCCAGCATATTCTGGAATTGCACCAAAATTTAATGAAGATACATCAGCAAACGGAGTGATGAACTTTATTTTAACAGGTGCAAACTTAACAGGAAATCCATCAATTACTATACCACTTGGTGTACACCAAAATATGCCATACAGTTTTGCAATTGAATCAGCTATTTACAGCGATGAAAAACTATTAGGATATGCTGAATACTTTGAAGAATTAAGAGGAGAAATCAATGGATAATTTTGAAGTAATTATTGGTATTGAAATTCACGTTGAGTTAAAGACTAAGACAAAAATGTTTTCACCTGCCGGAATTGATTTTAATGCAATACCTAACACCAAAGCAAATCAAATTGATTTAGCTTATCCAGGCACATTGCCCCAAGTTAACAAACAAGCTGTTAAATATGGTATAGCACTTGCTAAAGCATTAAATATGGAAATCGATGATGAGTTACATTTCGACAGAAAAAATTATTTTTATCCCGACTTACCTAAAGGATATCAAATTACCCAATTTTTTAGACCTATAGGTAAAAATGGTTCTTTAGTGATACCAACTAGTTTTGGGTCAAAAACAATACAAATCGAAAGAATTCACCTTGAAGAAGATACAGCTAGACAACACCATGATGAAACAGGTACAAAACTAGATTATAATCGTGCTGGAATTCCATTAATCGAAATCGTTACGTATCCAGTTATACGTACAGCTGAAGAAGCTGCTAATTATGTGGATATGATTAAGAAAACTGTTCTTGCTTTAGAAATTTCCGAAGGGAAACTCGAACAAGGATCATTAAGAGCTGATATTAATATTTCACTTAGACCTTATGGTGTAGATAAATTTGGAACTAAAGTTGAAATAAAAAACATGAATTCGACTTCTAACATCAAAAAAGCAATTGAATACGAAATTAAATTGCAAAGAGAAAAATTACTTCGGGGTGAAGTTATTTTACAACAAACAAAGCGTTTCGATGACACCAATAATCAAACAGTTGTTATGCGTACGAAAACTGGCACAACTGATTACAAATATTTTGCCGATCCCAATATCCCTATTATTAAGCTCTCAAAGGAATTTGTTGATAGCGTTAAAATTAATGAATTGCCTAATGAGAAATTAGCTAGATACACTAATTATGGTATTCAAAACATTTATATCCAAAGCTTAATTGATGACTATGAATTAAGCAAATATTTTGATTCTATCCCTTATAACGATAAGGACAAATTGTCTAAGGTGTTTTTTGCTGAAGTTGTCTCTTTAGCCAATTCAACATCTAAGCACACTGTGGAATTAGGTATTGATCCTAAATTATTAGCTCAAGCATTAGAATTGCTGCAAGATGAAATTATTTCAGGAAAATCACTTAAAAAATTAATACCTATGTTAGTTCAATATAATGGAGAATTGGAACCATTACTAGTAAAACACAATCTTAAGCAAATTACTGACCCAGTAATTATTGAAAATCATATTGCTCAAATAATTTCTGCTAATTCCGACATGTTAACTGAATACAATACTCGGCCTGAAAGAGTTATCAAGTTTATTCTAGGGGCATTAATGAAGGAAACTGGTGGGCAAGTAAGTCCAGTGCTTTCAAACCAAATTGTAGTAAAATTATTAAATGAAATGACAAAGCAAAAATAATGATTTTTATTACAAACTAACAAAAAGCAAAAATAAAAATCGCCATATTAAAAAGCAATTCCATCAAAACTTAATTTTTCCAGATCGTTTTGTAGTATTCTTAATTTTATATGAGTTTTTAATAAAGAAAATATTAATAACATTCTTTGCTAAGTTGCTACTTAGAGCAAGAAATGATAGTGACAATCGCAAAAGAATTAAGGTTATCGATAATGTTTACACAAACTTTAACAGCAAAGAATATAACTTTATTTGACTTTCTAGTGCTTTTTATCTTTTAATCTCTTTTGTGCCCGTAATTTATATTGTTTACTTACTAAATCTTTTTGTAAGCAATATTCCATCATTTTATAATTTTGTTGGTAAAGATTTTGCAACTGAATTTTCATCACGTACCTTAGGGAGATTTTTGCCTGGTTCACAATCTTATTTAATTAATATTGTTGCTGATCCAAATGCGGGATTTTCATCTAAAACTATTTTGCCAAACTTACTATTATTCCTTTCATCACTTTATATTTCAAGTACTGGATATGGTAAATTAGTATCATCAACTAACTATATTTATGAACATTATAAAATGGGAACTTATTGAGGAAATAAAATAAAAGGCTTTTTCATCGTGCTTTGTGTGTCGGTATTGTTCTGGGCGTTTGCGACTGCAGACATCATGTTAGAGAAGCGTATTGATCCAGCACCTAATAATTGACTAAATTTAATAGTATATTTTACATTTACAACAATATTTGTTTTTGTATTGTTAATAATGTTATTTAAACTGATACCATCATTTAAATTAAATTTAAAAAGTATTTATAAGGGCGCAATGCTTTCTGCTACCCCAACCATTTTGCTTGTCTTATTATTTAATACAATCAATAGTTATTTCAATTATGATAAATTTGGAGGGGTTGTGGGATTCTTCTTCACAATAGCTTTCTTTATTAACTGATTTGTTTACTTTATGTTTTTGGGGATTACCTTTAATAATGCATATTATAAAAACTACATCAGTACACGCACAATTAACAAAAGACAATGATTATTTTAAATTTATTTTATTTATCATGCTAAGGAAATTAGCATGATATTTTTATTTAAGCCTACCCTGTAGAGATGAAAAAAAATAAAATCTAAGAAATATTATTTCTGATTAGAAAAAAATAGTGTATTATATCTATGGGACATGAGAATGTCCTGTATACTGCTTAAATAGTAAACTATTTATTATTTTGTACTAAGTTATTGTGCTTAAAAAGTCGCATTTTAAGCAAATCATTTATATATACATATTTATTTTTTATTTTACAACTTGTTTTTTATTTCTTATATATCTTAATATATTTTATAAATTCTTACACATCCAGTATTTTATTTTTATACATATAATATATAAGGCCACAGTTATCTGTGGTTCTTTTTTATGTTTACTTTTTTGGTATTTTGTTAACTTATAGTACTTTTTAGGCTAAATTTAATATATAGAATGTATGCAAAATAAAAAAATCTGACTTTACCTTATAGGGCTTTCAATAGCTGGTGCCATTTCAGGTTTTGTTTTATCTCAAAGATTAAACCAGAGGCAAATATCTGATGGTCAAGAGAAAAAAGAAAAATCTGAAAAAGTTTACCACTATCGCCTTAGTGGCAATGTTTTGCATACAAAAATCGAATCATTAGCTCCACTTACATATCGTGAATTGTTCTTTTTAGCGCAAGCAAAGACTGGCTCTAAATTTGATAAATTTAAGCTAGATGAATATGCAGATGATAAAAAAACAATTTTTGTTCCTAAATATGATTGAATCTTATATTGAAGCGATATTAAGTCCATAAGTGACTTTATTGCATTCGGAATAGATAAAAAATATGCAAAAATTTTATTCGAATATCAAGAAAAACACAAGCAGGATACGGTGACATGAAAAGATATTGAATCAATAAAGGGTATTGGTTACAAAACTTTTCTAAAATTAAAAAAATTTTTAATTTTAGAATAATGTGAATCAACTTTTTTATTTGCTTATCTCTTTTTGCACTAATGATTGATACAAACCAATGACTTTTAGGAATCCCGATAGCAATCTTAATATTTTATATTGCTTGTATAAATTTGAAGTTTATGTGATTAATTTGGTTATGCTTACTTATTTGATTTATCTTTTGAAATATCCATAACTATATTTATCTAGAAAATTGATATGAATATAAAGAGATAAATGGGCGTTATACAGTAATTGATGTAACTGAAAAAAATGTTTATGTGCAAGATCAGTATTTACGTAAGCTTGTAGTTTGAAAAAGTGATCTATATTCCGACATTACAATATACTCACAGTTTTATGCATCGGGAAAATTAATGCCCATGGACTATAATTCAAATTATTATGCGTCAAACAATATTTATTATATTTTCAAGGTTACCCACTACACTAAACTCGAAAACTGATGAAATATAAGGCATTGATTTTTTAGATATTATTTACAAAAAGATATAGGCTATTATCAATTAATAATCCCATTATTATTTGGTTTTAATATTCAAGTACACAACGAAATAATACAGTCTCTAAAAGATATGGGCGCTGTTCATTTAATAGTTGTCAGTGGATTACACTTTGCTACAATTTTTGGTTTAATAAAACTACTAACATATAAATTTGATAAAACTAAAATATTGTGCACTGTTTTAATAATCATTTATTTCTTTTTTGTGAAAAAGTCAATTTCAGTATTTCGTGCCTTTGCTTTTTTGCTTATTCAACAGTTTCTTATGAAAAAACACTGGCACCATCGGGTATCATTACATCAAATTTTATTTTGAATATCATTTATATACTTATTATATTCGCCTAAAAATGTCTTAAACTTAGGCTACTGATTATCGTTTATTTTAACTTTTTCCTTAATCCTTTACAGTCAAGGCCAAGCTAAAATAGAAGAAGAAAAACATAAAAACATAACATATCTAAAAGCTTTATATTTATTAAAAATTTACTTTTTTTCGTGATTTCTATCTATTACCATAATCACAGTACAACAGCATGCCTTTAGTATTCTGAGTTTTCTTTACATTCTTCTGTTAACTCCTGTGTTTCAGCTTGCAATCATCTTTTTTGCTATATTTTTTCCATTAACTTTTATATGTAGTCCAATTTCTTATTTATTAAGTAAATTAATTATTTTGCTTCATAGTTTTAATTTACGAGTTGAAATCCCGAATAGTAACTATCTTCAAGCGTTATACATATTAGATTACTTTATTTTATTGAAACAATCATTAATTTACAAAAAAAGTGAAACAAGAAAGTATAATTAAGGTATGACTATTATCACTGGAACAAATCAATATTTTATTAATCAAAAAATCAAAGAAATTAAACAGCAATATAGAACTGACTGTATATTCGAAATAAAAGAAGACTTATCTGACTTAGACATTCTCACTAGCTTATTACTATCAAATTCTTTATTTTCTGGAGATAAACTTTTAATTTTATATAACCCTAAATTTTATAAAGATAAAAGCTTTCTTAAAAATAGCAAAATTACTCTTGAACAGCTAGCTGAATTGTTTAATCAGTCATCGGTAAAGTGTTTAATTTATTTGCAGGAAATTAAGCAATTAGATAATAAATTTCTTTCTCTTTTACGCATAGAAAATAAATTTGAATTTCATGCATATAATGAAAGCGAATTTATTCAATGAGTTAATAAGCGTTTTACTGAATGTGGGTTAAAAATTAACTATAGCGACTTATTATATTTTTTGACAAAAATACCAAATGATATCGCTATTGCTCAAAATGAAATTGATAAGCTTGCACTTTTAAATGAGCCAATAAATAAGGCCTTAATTGATAATTTTATTGCACAATATCCTATAGATGACCCTTTCTTTTTTTCGAATGCTTTAGGTACAAATAATTTGCAAGAAATATATACTAAGTACATATTATTAAGCACACAAGGTGAGGATATTAATAAACTAATATACACAATCAGCAATACAATGTGCTTATTAAATAGATATTTTACTTATTCACGAGCCATCTTACACCGTGATACATTAGCTAATAAACTAAACATTTCAATAAAAAGATTATTTGTCATTGAAAAAATTGCAAATAATTACAAGGCAAATGATGTAAGAAGAATCCTTACTGAATTAGGTCACCTTGATTATAAAATTAAAACTACGGGGGTAGACTCAAATGATTTATTCCAATCTTTCTTGACAAAAAACTTCGGAAAATAAAATACATTCTTTTATTTTCTTAGATGAGGAAATTCTTAAAAATAATGAATTAATTGTTTCAGTAAAGTATTTTGAAAATATATTAAAAAAATTAGGCGAATTAAGCGCTTTTAACTATGAAGTAGGAATAGTAATTCCAGATTTATATAGTTTTTATAATTATCATCTTATGTTATTGGATGATGAAAATGAAAATTTAGCTAAAAAAAGAATTAAGAATTTACATTTATTTTTGTCTAAAGCATCAAAATTAAATACTAAATTTTATTTTACTTTAGACTTTCATAGCATTGCTTCATTTTCCGATGTTATTAACAGGGTGGATCTTAATAACTTTGAAGTTAAAGAAAACATTGATAACCATTCATCTTTAAAATACAATGACTTGCTTTATACACAAGTTATAAAGTTGAAAAAAGATAATGTTGAAAATGAGTTATATGACCACATACATAAAATTTATACTGCATTGTCAAAATATGTAGAAATTAAAGGCTTTTTTATCAGTAACTTATTTGAATTTTGCCAAAACAAGCAAAACCAGGTGGGCACTGATGATTATAAATTTATTGTAAAAACATTTCAAAAAGTTATTAGTTCAATGCATATTGATATAAATATTTATGAATCAATGAATAAAGCAGCATTATATTTGCACAAAAAACTACAACCATTAGAAATTTATACTGACATTGTTTTATCTTCACAGTTCAATGAAATAGTAAAAAATATTGAAACATTATACAAAAAAGATTTAAATGTAATATTTAATTCAAATAAGTTTTTATCAACTCGCACTGGCTCATTTTCTTATAAAGACACTCAGGTACGAATTATTCTTGAAAACCTTTCAGTTTCATCAAGAAATTATTGCTATTACTTTGCATTCGAAAACAAGGAAGATCAGTGAAAAGTAGACTTATTTGATTATCTCTTATTGCAAGATAACATAAATGGATATTTCATTTCTACTCTTTATAAGCGTCATGATATACTACATTATAACAATCCCGGAAATTCGGTCAAAATAGTATCATACTGTTTTAGATCAAATACATATAAACATATTTTTACAGGGGATTCTGAATTTAAATTCAGTTTTAGATACCAAAACATTAGGCAACACATTAAAATTATGTGAAAGAAAATCCATAAGGAAGTTCATTCTTATGGATATAAATGAAATCGAATTAAGTAATGGAAAGCGAGAACATTATGTTCTCGTTATTTTTTTACCTTAAGTAATATATTGATATAAGTTCTTTGTATTCTGCTGCGAGTGTATCTCTTTGAAACACAAGCATCAATAAAATTGTGATAATTGTCATTTAATAACACTTGTTTTTTAAATAAGTTTTCAATCCCCTCATCAACAAGTTTGTATTTTGCTAATTTACTAGGCTCTTGCTTTAATATAATTTTCTTAAATTTTGAATAAGTTACTGAGATATCTCTTTTCAGATCATAAGATAAATGCATTGGAGTAAAAGATGAAATATCTTCATGTGCTTTTAACATTTCCCTTATTTTTGATGCACTTGCAAAAGAGGATTTAATCTCTTTTGCATGAAATTCGATAGTTCTTTGCATGCTAATGGGTTGAATTTGCAAGTCATTATTCACAATTGTTTTAACATATTCAAGGCCTAAAATATCATTTGGCATTTGTATGTTTTGCCCCATAAGTTCTTGAATTGCTAAATTATTGGCTTTAGGATAACTGTTTCCACCAGACTTTAAATATTTTCTTACTAAAGCATTATATTCATTTGGATTAGCCTTAATTGCTTTAGCAATATTAATAAAAGACTCAATATCATTGGTTTCTGAGCCAAAAACTAAATAATTAATATTGTGCTTAGCTAATAGTTTAACTCCTGCTTGAGCAAAAACATGTGCAGCTTGTATAACATCAGTATCTTGCATCTTAACCACTTTATTTACACCAAAAGCTTTTGCAATATTCTTACGTGAATGGAAGCTTGCGCAAGTAATCTCACCTCTTTGAGTAAATTTATTTGACATTGCAACTATTATATAAGCATTAGGAATGTTTTTTCTTATTCAGTTAATTTGATAAATATGTCCATTATGAAATGGGTTATACTCAGCAATTATTCCTACGCGATTTTTCTTATTTTTTTTCACAAATAAATTATAATTATATTGCTTAAAATAAGTATGATATTTTTGCAAAATTAATAACTATTTTTTACTAATTAAATATTTTTAAATTTTAATTTTTATAATATAATAAATTAGCTTATTAATTAATACATACTTCAAAGGGGGTAAAATGGCTATTGTTCCAAAACGTAAAACGTCTAAACAACGTAAACACAAAAGAAACACTCACTCAGCTTTAGATACACCTAACCTTGTATCTTGCAAAAACTGCAGTCAAAAAATTGAACAACATGTTGTATGTCAATTTTGTGGATTTTACAAAGGTAAAAAAGTTGAAGGCTATGTTGCATTAAACGACAGAAATAAATAATAACTTTTTATTAATTAATCATTCTTATAAATAATTAAAGCACTGGAAATAGTGCTTTTTTGTTTTCTTTTAGTTCATTTTGCCTAATAAATAATTTAAATAATGAGAGATTAAGAAAGGTAAATAAAATGAAATTATATATTATTGGAGAAATTGTTTATAAGAACAAGAATAACATCATATTAGAATCACGATCAGAAGGCTATTTAATGACTGTTTCAGACGAATCTAGATATGAAGTTGGACAAAAAGCTAAGATCTATTTATATGAACATAGAACTGAGTACAATGAATGCACTTATGCCTTTAGAGATTTTAAAGAACGTTTATTATTTTTAGACTTAGTATCTGTTGAAAAAATAGGACCTAAAATTGCAATGATTTTACTTGATAAAGGATGAGAATATATAGCTCGTCTAATTGCACACAATAATTATCAAGAATTAGCTTCTATTCAATTTATTAATGAGAAGCTAGCTAATATTATTTGTGTGCAATTATCAGAAAAATGATCAAAAATTATTTCTAATGCAGATAATAAGAAAGCTGAAAAATCACAACTCCGCGAAGAACTAAATAAAACATTACAACAATTGGGCTTTCAAAAAAGTCAAATAGATTCCGTGATGAAAAAAATCAAATTTACTGACAACATAGATAGTATGATTGAAGAAAGCATTAAACTCATAGCTAACGAAAACAATGACATATCTAGACTTGAGGCCTAATAAATTTAGTGAATTTATTGGCCAACATAAATTAGTCAAAACACTTCAAGCTATGATGCGAAGTGCGAAAATTCAAAACAAAATTCTAGATCATATTTTATTATATGGCTCACCTGGAATGGGAAAAACTACATTAGCCACTTTAATTGCAAAAGAAAATCAATCAAGAATTCATTATATTCAAGGGGCTAACATAGAAAAAAAGGCTGATTTAATTAGTGTTCTTTCAGTCATAAATGAAGGCGATATTGTTTTTATCGATGAAATTCATAGTATTAATAAAAATGTTATAGAGTTTTTATATGGAGCAATGGAAGACTTTGTTTTTGACCTTATTGTTGGTGCTGATGGTAATTCTAGAGCAATAAGAATGAAAATCAAACCTTTTACATTGATTGGCGCTACAACTAAATTAAACGAAATCTCTCAACCACTTAAAGATCGTTTTGGATTTATTGGAAGAATTGTCAACTATACATCTGATGACATCTTTAAAATTTTAAGTATATCCAAAACCAAATTAGCCATTGATGTATCTGATGATATTTTAAAAATTGTTGCAAGTTATTCACGTAGTACACCTCGCTTAGCAAATCACTTACTTGAAAGAATAAATGATTTTGCACTAGCCCATAACAAAGGAGTTGTTAATAAAAGAATAGTTAAAAAGACTTTTAAATATCTTGACCTTTATGAATTTGGGTTAACTAAAGATCATATTGAATATTTAGAAGTTTTGAAAGAAGGTTTTGAAGAAAAATATGTTGCCTTAGATACTATAACTGGGCTACTTCTTCATACTAAAGAAAGTATAGTGAATGAAATTGAGCCACCTTTATTATTGCTTAAATTAGTTGAAAAAAGTTCTAAAGGAAGGCGAATAACTTCTGAAGGAATTGACTACTTGATTAGGCAAAACTTATATTAAAAATTTATAAAAAAGTCAAATATTGCTGTATTTATTAGCTAATATTTGACTTTTTATAATTTTGAGAATTATTATAAAAGAATATAATATAAAGAATTATGGGAATATTTAAATTACATGCAAATTATCAACCTACCGGTGATCAACCTAAAGCTATTCAGCAACTAGTAGATGGTATTAAAAATAATGATCGAGAGCAAGTGCTACAAGGTGTTACTGGTTCAGGGAAAACATTTACGATTGCAAATGTCATCAAGGAGTTTGATCGTCCTGTCATAGTTTTATCACATACCAAAACTTTAGCTTCACAACTATATAGTGAACTAAAAAGTTTCTTTCCTGAGAATGCAGTAGAATACTTTATTTCTTATTTTGATTATTATAGACCTGAAGCTTATATTCCTGCAACTGATGTTTATATCGACAAAGACTCCAAAACTAATGAACAGATAGAAATTTTACGTTTAAGTGCTATTAATTCATTGCTTACAAGAAAAGATGTGATCATTGTAGCTAGTGTCAGTGCTATTTATGGAGCACTTAATCCAGAAGTTTATAAGGATTCATTTTTTAGGTTTTATTTACACCAGCCTATTACGATTAAAGAATTTATAAATAAGTTAATTCAAATTAAATATAATCGCAATGATACCGTTCAAGAAGCTGGTGACTTCACCGTTAAAGGTGATGTTATTTTTGTGCATCCTGCTGATAATGAAGAAGCAGCTGTTAGAATCACATTTTTTGGCGACGAAATTGAAGAAATTGCAATTGTTGATCCACTAACAAAGGAAGTGCAACAAAAACCTAAAATTTACGTTTTATCACCTGGTAATGCATATGCGACAGAAAATTCTATTTATGATGTAATTATTCCCAAAATCAAAGAAGAATTAGATAAAAGCATTGCCAAATTTCAAAAAGAAGGAAAAATACTTGAAGCTTCTCGCCTTTCTCAAAGAATTCAAAACGACATAGATGATATGAAAGAATTTGGTATTTGCAAAGGTATCGAAAACTATTCAATGTATTTGGATGGAAGAGATTTTGGGCAAAGACCATATACAATATTGGACTACTTCCCAAAAGATTCCTTAATGTTTATTGACGAATCTCACAAATTAGTTCCACAAGTTGGTGGGATGTATGCAGGAGATAGAAGTAGAAAAGAAAATCTTGTTAATTATGGTTTTAGATTACCTTCAGCATTAGAAAATAGGCCTTTGAATTTTGAAGAATGAGAAAACAACTTTAATTTTTATAAAGTTTATATTTCTGCAACTCCGCGTGATTATGAATTAAATAAATCGGAAGGAAGAGTTGCAAAATTATTTGTACGCCCAACGGGTCTTGTTGACCCTGAAATAATAATAAAACCTACACATAATCAAATAGAAGATATCTATGATACTCTTATTAAGCAAAGGGAAACTAATTCACGTACTTTAATTTTAACATGGTCTAAAAAACAAGCTGAAACCTTATCTGCCTACTTGCTTGAAAAAGGAATTAAGTCTGCTTATTTACATTCGGACTTTAACACTTTTGTTAGAAATGAGATTTTAAGAAAATTGCGTAAAGGAACTTATGAGGTTGTGGTTGCAATCAACCTATTGCGTGAAGGAATGGATATACCGGAGGTTTCTAAAGTATTGGTACTTGATGCGGATAAAGAAGGATTTATGCGTAATGCAGAAAGTTTGATTCAAATCACAGGTCGTGCAGCTAGAAACGTTAATGGTCAGGCTATTTTCTATGCAGATAAAATAACACCAAGTATGCAAAAATGTATTGAAGATAATTTAGAAAAGCGTACAATGCAACTTGAGTATAATAAGGTGCATAATATTACTCCAAAAACTATAATCAAGCCCATACCTGAGCCTATTCAAGGTCATGATATTAATAATGCTATAGAAGCTATAATTAGTAAAACTCAAGCTAAGGGAAGAATAAATAAAAAAGAAAAGCAACAAGCTATTGATGAAATTCGTAAGCAAATGGAGCAAGCTGCCAAAGAATTAGATTATGAACGCGCTATTGAGTTACGTGATATTTTATTAGAATTGCAAACTGATGAAAAACACAAAATTATAGAGGAGGATTTAAATGAATAAAGAAGATAAATTAGTTATCAAAGGTGCTAGAGAAAATAATCTTAAGAATGTAAATTTAACTATTCCCAAAAATCAGCTAATAGTTTTTACGGGATTGAGTGGTAGTGGAAAAAGTTCACTAGCATTTAACACAATTTATGAAGAAGGACGCCGTAGATATGTAGATTCACTTTCTTCTTATGCTCGAATGTTTTTAGGTGGAACAAAAAAACCTGATGTGGATAAAATTGAAGGACTTTCTCCCTCTATATCTATTGAGCAAAAAACAGTTCATAATAATCCTAGATCAACAGTTGGTACAGTTACTGAAATTTATGATTATTTTAGACTGCTTTTTGCTCGCATTGGTAAACCTTATTGTCCTAATCACAATATTGAAATCAGTTCACAAACAACAAAAGATATATTAAATTCAATTTATAAATTACCAGAAAATTCAAAATTAATTATTTATGCTCCATTAGTAGAGGGTGAAAAAGGAACTCATGCTAATTTATTAGAAAAACTTCGTAAAGATGGTTTTATTAGGGTTAAAATCGATGGCCAATTTTACTTATTGGATGATCAAATTGAATTGGCTAAAAATAATAAACATGATATTGACTTAGTTATAACACGAGTTGTACTTAATGAAGAAAATTACGTCAGAATTGCTGAAGCAATTGATATTGCTTCTGAACATTCTAATGGATTGATTAAAATTGAAGATGTTGAGGCTAAAAAAATTTACTCATTTTCAAAAACGCATTCATGTATCTATAAAGATTTTAATATGCCTAAAATTGAAACTAGACTTTTCTCTTTCAATGCTCCATATGGTATGTGTGAAAATTGCAAAGGACTGGGGGTTGAATTTAAAGCTGATTTTGATGCAATTGTTCCAGAGCCTTGAAGAACAATTAATGAAGGAGCTATCAAATATTTTGAAAATACTATTAACACTTCTAACCTTGAATGGCAAGAATTTGATCAACTTTTATTGCACTATCACATAGATAAAAACACTCCTATTGATGGATTAACACAAGAGGAACGTAATATCATTATGTATGGTTCAATTGAGCCAATTGCTTATGCACTTAAATCTTCATCAAATAATATTATTCGACGCGATCGTATCATAGAAGGCATAGTAACTAAAATTGAAAAATTGTATTACGAAACATCCTCAGATCGTAGACGTGATTACTTAAATAAATACATGGGTTCATTTACATGTTCCGTCTGTTCTGGCTCACGTTTAAATCAAGCAGCAAGGGCTGTTCGTATTGATAACAAAAATATTTATGAATATACATTAATGTCAGTTGAACAATGTTTAGAGAGTGTCCAAGGACTAATAAATAAACTAACTGATCAAGAAAATCAAATTTCAAACCTTATTACTAAAGAATTAATTGATCGTCTTTCGTTCTTAAAAAATGTTGGACTAAATTATTTAACACTTAACCGTAGTGCTGAAACTCTTAGTGGTGGAGAAGCACAAAGAATAAGACTAGCTACACAAATAGGTTCAAATCTAACAGGAGTGCTATATGTATTAGATGAACCATCAATTGGCCTTCACCAAAAAGACAATTTAAAACTTATTAGTACACTGAGAAAAATGGTTGATATAGGTAATACCTTAATTGTTGTTGAACACGATGAGGATACTATGTATTCAGCTGATTATATAGTTGATATTGGTCCAGAAGCAGGAATTCATGGCGGACAAGTTGTTGCCCAAGGGCATTTGGAAGATATTATTTCAAATCCAAATTCAATTACTGGTAAGTACCTATCTCGTGAATGAAATATACCAGTACCACTATCAAGACGAAAAGGTAATAAAACCGAAATTACCATTAAAGGTGCTAGAGAAAACAATTTAAAAAACATAGATGTTACTATTCCACTCGGCATGCTAGTTGGAATTACAGGTGTTTCAGGTTCGGGAAAAAGTACCTTAATAAATGAAATTTTTGTACGTGGTATTCAATATTCACTTGGGTTGCTTGATGGAATTAGTCATAAAAAAGCAAAATTTAGCTCTATTCAAGGATTAAATAACATTGATAAGGTGATTGCAGTAAATCAATCACCAATCGGTAGAACGCCAAGATCAAACCCAGCCACTTATACTGGTGTGTTTGATGACATTCGTGATATATTTGGAAATATTGCGGAATCAAGGGCACGTGGCTATACTAAGTCTCGTTTTAGTTTTAATGTCCCTGGAGGAAGATGTGAAAAATGTAGTGGTGATGGATTTATTAAAATTGAAATGCACTTCTTGCCTGATGTTTTCGTGCCTTGTGACCAATGTGATGGTAAAAGATACAATAGAGAAACACTTGAGATTAGATATCATAACAAAAACATTTCACAAATTTTAGATATGTCCGTTGAGGAAGCATTAGAATTCTTTAAACATAAAGCTAAAATAGTGGATAAATTGCAAATTTTAATGGATGTAGGGCTTGGATATATTCAGCTAGGGCAAATGTCAACCACATTAAGTGGTGGTGAAGCTCAAAGAGTTAAACTAGCAACATATTTACAAAAGAAGCCTACAGGTAAGACTGTTTACGTTCTTGATGAGCCGACAACTGGGCTGCATACTCATGATGTCAAAAAATTAATTTCAATTTTGAACCGCATTGTGGATAATGGTGACACAGTTGTTGTGATTGAACATAATCTTGATGTTATTAAGTCATGTGATCACATAATTGACATGGGGCCTGATGGCGGAATACATGGTGGTCAAGTTGTTGCGCAAGGAACACCTGAGCAGGTTGCTCAAAGTCCAAATAGTTATACTGGTGAATTCTTAGCTAAAATTTTAAAAAATTAATTATCTTATTAAAAATAAGATAATAACTATTATAATTTAATAGATTTTATTTAAGGAATTTTATGAGTAAAGATAAAAAGAAAATGAATGTCAAAAAAATTATTGAATTTTTTGATTTAAATATTATTAATGGAAAAGATGTCGAACTCGAATATAATGATATTTATTTACCGGCAATTAAGCGTGTTGGTTTGGAATTAGCAGAACATTTCGAAAATGATCGTATCTCAAAAAACGTTATTGCTTGAGGAACAGCAGAATCAACTTGATTTAGTTTAATTGGGAAAGCTAAGTCATATGAATCATTAGAATGAGTATTTTCACGTAAGCCACCTATCGTTATTCTCTCAAAAGGTTTTAATAAACCTGCAATTAATTGAGTTATAGATGTTGCAAATAAATATAAAATACCAGTGGCATTGGTACGTATGTCCACATCATATATTTCAACAAATATTGGTTCTTATCTAAATAATTATTTTGGTGAAGTTACACAAGTGCATGGTACTTTAGTACTAATTGGTGGGACAGGAGTACTTATTACAGGTGAATCAGGAATTGGAAAGTCAGAAGCTGCTCTTCAATTAGTGCAACAAGGAAGTGTTTTAATCTCTGATGACGCTGTCTTAATTAAAGATAATGGTAACATTTTTATCGGTTCATCGCCAGAAATGACACGAAACTTTTTAGAAATTAGAGGAATTGGTTTAGTAGATATAACACAATTATATGGTGTTTCTTGCGTTGCTAAATCATCAATTATTGACTTAGTTATTGAATTAGTACGCCAGGAAGGTAAAAATGACTTTGATCGATTAGGGACTGATTATTTAGAATACCCTGTTTTTGGTAGATCTATTAAGAAAATGCAAATTCCAATTAAAGAAGGGGGATCAGCTGCTTCCCTAATTAAAGCTGCTGTCAATACTTATTTGGCTAGAAATGCCGGTATGAATGTGGTTGATATGTTATATGAAAGAGCAGAAAAGGAGACTAATGAATAATAATTTACCTTCATTTTTACCAACAACAGATGCAATAAGAGAAGGTACACCTACAATCTTATTTAGTATCGGTTCTTATCAGATGCACCTGTACTCATTAATGATAATGTTTGGGTTCTTGTTTGCTATTCTTACAGTTTTATTCTATTGATATAAAGAAAAATGAGACTTGAATATTTTGTTTGTGGTAATCATTATCACAGTTCCTGCAGGGATTTTTGGTGGACGTCTTGGGTTCATTATTGAGCGTTTGATTTATAATCCAAGCAATCCTTTTCCGAACTCGCATTGATATGCAATTTGGGAAGGTGGTCTAAGTATTCAAGGAGGGGTTATTTTAGCTGCTCTTCTTGACATTGCTTATTTATATACTAAACGTCAATATGTCGATTTAAGAAAAGCATTTAGTTACATTTTACCTGCTGTTTTAGTTGGGCAATTTGTTGGGCGTTTTGGTAACTATGCAAACCACGAAGTTTATGGAAGAATTGACTGAAGTGGTTATAGTGTAACTTCTTTAGGTTCTACCTTTGCATCAAATATGTATATTTCAGATGCTACAACCGATGCATTAGGGCTTGAAGGAGCTTACAGATATCCGCTCTTTTTATACGAAGGAATAGCTAACTTGGTTGGTTATATTCTTCTTTGCTGAGTATTCAACTATTTTGGTGTCTTTAAACCGGGAGCAACTGGTGCACTATACTTATTATGATATGGTGTGACTCGTGCTGCCATGGAACCTTTAAGAGAAGAATCATATAATCTTTACTCATATGTAGCATTAGTATTTATTATTTTAGGGGTACTACTATTTATTTACTTCCAATTTTTTGGACTAGTAAAATACAGCAAAACTTTAGGCAAATATAGATGAACATATGAAATCAAAAATAAAGAAGAATACAATAATTATGTATATAGAACAAGCTTTAAATACTTAGTATGTAAAGCAAAAACAAAATTATTACATAAATAAAACGCATTTATTTAAATGCTTTTTTTATAAGAAAACAAAGGAGTATATATGAATGAATCATATGATTTAGTAATTATTGGAGGCGGGCCTGCTGGTTTAAATGCAGCACTATATGCCTCTAGAGCAAACCTTTCTGTTGCTTTTGTTGAAAAAAGCACTCCAGGTGGAAAACTTTCTGCTACAAGCAAAGTTGAAAATTGAATAGGAACGGAAATGATTGAGGGGTGACAACTTGCACAAGAATTTTTTGATCACTCCCAAAAATATGGAGCCAAATACATCTATGGAGATGTTGTAGAAGTTAAAAACATAGATACAACTCACAAAGAAATTTATCTAGCTAGTGGACAAATGATTCAAGCCAAAACAATATTAGTTGCTACGGGTATGAAAAATAAAGTGCCAACTTTTATTAAAAACATAGATAAATTTATGAATAGAGGTGTTAGCTTTTGTGCAATCTGTGATGGTCCATTATTTGGGAAGAACCCAACTATGGTACTAGGGGCTGGTAACTCAGCTGTTGAAGAATCAGCTTATCTTTCAAGTATTGCTTCAGAAGTACACTTAGTAATAAAGGGTGGTGACTTTACAGCTGAAAGACGCCTTGTACAAGATTTATATAAACTACCTAATGTTAAAATTCATCGATTCTCACAAGTACTCGAGCTTAAAGGTGATGACTCATTAAAAAGTGCAATTATAAAAGATGAAAACGGAAATGAACAAGAAATCACAATTTCTTCTTTCTTCCCTTATATAGGAATGGAATCAACGGCTTGATTCTTACAAGATTTGGACATTCTTGATTCTAAGGGATTCATTATAACTGATGAAAATATGCAAACTAAAGTTCCTGGTATTTTTGCTGCTGGGGATATTAGAGTAAAAGAGATTCGCCAAATTATTACTGCAGCAAGCGATGGTGCAATTGCTGCTAAGAAAATTGTTGATCTTGTAAACACTGAAAAATAAGGGGAACTTTTTAATAATTAAATGTGGGTATTTCCACATTTTTGTTATTTTTTAAATGAATTAAAGTATAGTGCTAAAGGAATAATATGATTTTTAGAATATTCAGTATTTAAACAATGTTAATGTTATATGTGCAATTATATTTATTTTAATTTAAAAAAATATATTAAACTTATGAAGTTGTATTTCATATAAAAACAAATACACAATAAATAAACAACAATAAAAATAAATTCCAATCCTTTCTAAAAAACTTCTTTTTGTATAATTTAATTAAAGGATAAAGATGAATAAAAAGGATTTAATAGTCAGATTATTAGAAATGATGGGAAAAGTACTTTCTGACAAAATTGAAAGCGAAAAAGCTCAGCTTCGTAATGAAATAAGCCAAAAGTATTTAAACGACTTAGAACAAGATATAAATGACTTAAATAAGCAATATTCCGCAAATATTATCAAACCTGATAAGCCGATATTTTATGTCGCACTAGGGGATTCGATTTCTGCTGGTTTTGATGGCTTTATTGATAAGGATTATCCAGGACAATTTATTAATGGTAAAGTCGTAAATGGGTGCTCTCTTCCCTCTTATTTTGCTGAGATCTTAGAAAAAACTAATAAATTAGTTCATTTTTCTAATTATGCAGTTTCAGGAACTAGTATTACAGATTGAATTAATTTTTTAGAAAAAGATGAAAGCAGGATTGAGCAAAATAATATAGTCCAAAGTGTTTTATCCAAAGAAGGATATACCCACAGTGAAGTTATTTCAGATATTAAGCAAGCGAATTTAATCACCATTACAATTGGTGCTATGGATTTTTTTTATTTAGTTTTTTGATATATTTTCAACAATAAAACTCAAGAACTTTTAGACAGTATCGAAACTCAAGATGGATATCAAATCTTTAGCAATTACTTAAAAGAAGGTTACGATAGCATCATGGATATAGCAACAAATTCGCTCAAAGAGTTTGTAAATAGCATTAAAAAATTTGCAGCTCCTGATGCAAATATTAATCTCATTGCATATCCTGTTCCATTTTTAATGCTACAAAATGCATTACAAGAACACATATTTAAACTAGATAATATTTCTTCATCAGAAACTAATGTTCTAGAAAGCCTTATTGGACTTCTTAATAATAACTTAAAGACAATTAGCTATCAGTCAGGATGAAATTATGTGTCACTTTATAATAATGACTATTGGCACAAACATGCCAACGAAATGAGCGCTATATATTATGATATTCATCCTAGCTATATAGCATATAAAAAGATGGCTATGGACTTATATATTAAATTATCTACCAAGCAGGTAAATATTCATAATTTGAATGAATACGACTTTAATAAAATTTATTGATTGTCTGATTATCGTTTTTATCAATACCAAATAGAGCAATACCCAAACTTGGTAGAAATATTTGGACCAAATACTCAGGATTATTTAAATAATTTAAATGAATTCGATAGAAACATGATTCCACGCAGAAACTATAAAAATTATCCGTTACGTTTATCACAATTCACAGGATGGATTCTGGCAAGCTCAACTAAAATTTCTCGCAACATATTTAATACTGACTTATATGCAAAATTGGATCCAGACAGATTGCTGATTAAATATATTGAACAACATACTAATATTGATACATTAATTAATCAGATTATGCAATCAGGAATTAAATCTGACCTACTTTCAGATGTACTAAATAATTTGCAAGAAGAACTGTACAATTTAGTTCATGTGCAAGAAATAACTAGCGATGATATTTTTAAAGTTATTTTTAGTATTTTTAGAGATAAAAATTTAATTCTAAAATCAATTTATGCACTATTAAATTCCAGTCTAATCCAATATGATAAAGAACAATTTATCAAGATAATGAAGGTAATTATTTATAACCTTTCTGTTTACATTTCTCCTAAAGCCATTAACCTAATTTCAAATTTAGCTATATCAACCTCAAAAGAATTTAATTGAAATTATGAAGTTGAAATATCACAATTGAAAAAGGAACTAAAAGAAGAGCCACAAATTAATGTATTTACTAATGATATTCCAACATTAATTTTAATTGCGCTTGAACAACTAATCAGACATAGTGATCAATTGACATCATATGATGAATTATTAAATGTTTTAACTAATAGCCCCAACAATAAGCATTATACGCGTTTATATACAGACTTATCATGATATATTTTAAAATGAGTTAGATTATGATTTGCACAAAAACCTTTAAAAGAAATTACTTTTACTCTTGCATATAAATGAGTAATTAATGAAACAGTAAGCAAGGTTGCAAGCAAGGAATTGAATCAACTATTTGAAAATATTTTACACCTTATGCTCGCTGATGAAAACTTGTTAAAAGCTTTAATGTTTATTAATTCAGCAATTAAAGTAATGAGTAAGGAATTATTAAAAACTAAAGACTATAAGCAATTTACTATTAATTTAAAACATAAACTTTTATCTAATTATAAGGTATTAAAATACTTAATTTTTATCTTTGCTAAACTCAATTGAAAAGATAAAAAAGCTTTACTAAAAATTTTATGATTTATTAGGTAATCTCATCCAAGCATTTCGCTTGGATTTTTAATTTATTTAAAAAATAGGTTGAAAAAAACTGTAAAATTCAAATGAATTAAATTAAAGAGGTTTTAAATGAATAAAAAAGAAACTGTTATTTTTGGAATGAAAAATGCCCAAAAATTAGCACAAACAATTTCAGACCTAATTGGAATTCCACTATCTGAAATTAACCGTACAGTTTATGCTGATGGGGAAGTTATGATTGGAGCTGCAGACACTGTTAGAGATAAAGATGTTTTTATTATTGCCAGCACATCACGACCTGTAAATGATAATATTATGGAACTGTTGCTATTTATTGACTCATTGAAACGTGCTAGCGCCAGAAGCATTAATGTTTGTCTGAGCTATTATGGTTATGCGCGTCAAGATAGAAAAGTGAGTGGGAGACAACCTATTGGAGCTAAACTCGTTGCTAATTTATTGCAAACTGCCGGAGTGACAAAATTAACTTGTGTTGATTTGCATAATCCTTCTATCCAAGGATTTTTCGATATTCCGGTTGATGATTTAAGAGGACAATATCCTCTAGCAATGGCTCTTAAAAAATTAAACACATCATTTACAGTTGTTTCTCCTGATCATGGAGGAACAGTTAGAGCAAGAAAACTTGCTGAATTAATTGCTAACACTGTTAAAATTTGTATTATTGACAAAAGACGTACAGGTGTCAATCAAACTGAAGTTATGGGAATTATAGGAAATATTGAAGGTCAAAATGCTGTAATCGTTGATGATATTATTGACACGGGTGGAACCATAATTAAAGCAGCTGATACTTTAAAAGAGCATGGAGCAAAGCGTATTATTGTCATGGCTACACATGGTATTTTTACTAAAGGATTTGAAGTATTTGAAAATAACCCCAACATAGAAAAAGTTATAGTTACTGATAGTATAGATAATGCTGAATTTCTTGAAAAATATACTAAATTAGAAATTGTTTCTCTTGGTGATTTTTTAGGGAGAGTAATAAATGCTACATTAGAAGGAAGCTCAATTACTAGCGTGTACCAACAAATGAAAGAGGAAATAAACAAATATGGACAAAATAACTAAAAAAGAAA
Organism: Mycoplasma paraquilae; assembly: GCF_048284415.1. NCBI lineage: Bacteria > Bacillati > Mycoplasmatota > Mollicutes > Mycoplasmatales > Mycoplasmataceae > Mycoplasma > Mycoplasma paraquilae. Next base: position 40,397 of record NZ_JBLVZU010000004.1, on the reverse strand, counting down.
AAGTCCAACAATTATGTAATAAAAATGGTTGAGAATTTGCATTATTTGTAAAATATGTAGATTTAATCGAAGAAAAAAATAAAGTTATGAACCTCACTGGCTTTACCGGTGATCGTCTGTGAGAAGAAGGTATTTTAGAATCGCTTTATTTCATGGAAGAAATTACTAAAGGATTACATAAAGGAGAAATTTTAGATATAGGAGCAGGGGCAGGGTTTCCATCTATACCATATGTTTTAACAAAACCTGATAATCATGTTACTATCTATGAACCAATTGGAAAAAGGGTTAATTTCTTAAACGAAGTAATTGATAGTTTAAAATTGCAAGACTATGTTACTGTTTACAAAATGCGTTCAGAAGAACAAAAAGAAAAGAATTTATTTGGCATAGTTACAGCCCGCGCTGTAGCTGATGTTCGAGCTCTACTGATGTCTTCATTTCATTTAGTTAAAGTTAATGGTAATATGGCACTTTTAAAGGGAATAAAAGTTCATGATGAATTAAAGGAAGCTGGTGAAATATTAAGCAAACTAGACTGTACAATAGATTTAAAAGAATTTATTAATTCAGATGTTAAGCGTGATAATTTTATCCTTACATTTACTAAAAAACGTTCAACGCCAAAAGAATTTCCTTACTTATGGAAAGACATAAAGAAAAAATAGAGATTACTCTCTATTTTTTTATGCTGTTTTAGGCCATATTTACTTTGTTTACAAATTTTTCATTTGAATTATCATTTACAGTTCCAATAGTTTCAATAATAGCTTTTCGATCTTTTCGATCAAGGTCAGGAATTATAACTCTTAAATTAAGTCTTAAATCACCTTGTGAACCTTTGTATCTAACCCCTTTTTGTGGAATTTTAATAGTTTTTTCATCGGTATAGCTCTTTTTTAATTTAATTGAAACATCTCCTCACGGAGTTGGAACTTTGGCGCTATTTTCTAACATTATATCAATGAATGATACCGGAAAGTCTAGTTCAAGATCTAACCCTTCTCTGCGGTAATATGGATGGTTTTGAACTTGAACATGAATTAGCATATCACCTGGCTCACCACCATTGTTTCCTGGTGCTCCATAACCAGCAAGCTTAAGTGTTAACCCTGTATTTGCCCCTTCTGGAACCTTGATTGTAACAGTTTTTTGCACTTTTAAATATTTTTCACCACGGCAATGTACACATTTATTCTTAACTATTTTTCCGGTACCTGAACATAAACGACATGGTTCTTGAACCATTTGTTGTCCGAAAAATCCATTAACAACTTTTGTTGTAAAACCTTGTCCTTTACAATCACTACATGTTGAAATATCACTTGAGCTTTCTGCTCCAGTTCCACCACAATGTAAGCATAATTCTCATTTGTCAAGTTTTTGCTTTATTGTTGTTCCATGAATAGCATCCATGAACGAAACATTTAATACTGAATTATAATCATCTCCATTTTGCTTCATTGAGCGGGAAGTTCTTCTTCTTCCTCCTCCGAATCCACCAAAAATGTTTTCAAAAATATCTTGAAAATCACCAGCATTAAAACCACTAGACTGATATTGCCCGTTAAATCCACCGGCACCTGCATATCCTTTTCCATTAGCTGCATCAGCCCCATGCATATCATATATTTTTCTTTTTTCGGGATCAGAAAGGATTTGATATGCTTCATTTAACTCCTTCATTTTTTCGTCTCCAGATCCGTCTTTAAGCTTATCAGGGTGATATTGCATTGCAAGCTTTCTATATGCTGTTTTAATTTCTTTTTCAGTAGCTGTTTTTTCTACTCCAAGTATTTTGTAATAATCTTTTTCCATAATGTTTTATATTTTAGCATATTTTTACTCTATTTGCTAATTTTTTATAAAAATAAGTTATAATTTTTTTTATTTTAATATTAAAATTTATAAAAAAGGAGAATAAAGCATATTATGGAAATAAATAAATATACTTTAGAGATAGATAATTTAAATAAATCTTTTAAAAAAAATAAAGCTGTTGATAATTTAAGTTTTAAAGTCAAAAAAGGAGAACTATTTGGTTTTTTAGGGTTAAATGGCGCAGGGAAAACTACTACCTTAAGTATTATTTTAGGCATTACTAAGAAAGATTCAGGGAAAATTATTGTAGATGGATTTGATATTGATAATTCTAAAGCAAGTGAAATTAATCGTAAGATTGGAATAGTATTCCAAGAATCAATATTAGATGAAAAATTAACTGTTTATGATAACTTAATGTCTAGAGCTGCAATGTATAAACAATATTTTAATGACATTTCTGTAAAAGACCTGGTTCAAAAAGTAATAGATGACTTTCAACTCCAAGATTTATTAAAGAAAAGTTATGTATCTTTATCTGGTGGTCAAAGAAGAAGAGTTGATATTGCACGTTCATTAGTGCATCAACCTGAAATTTTATTTTTAGATGAGCCAACAACAGGGCTTGATCCTACTTCTCGTGAATTGGTGTGATCTATTTTGAAAAAAATACAAGACGAAAGACACCTAACCATTCTTTTAACAACTCATTATATGGAAGAAGCAAATTTCTGTAATTATGCAATAATTTTACAAAAAGGTCAAAAACTCGCAGAAGGAACACCTGCTGAATTAAAAAATAAATACAGTAAAACTAAAGTCGTCATTTATCAAAAGCAAAATTCTATTTTAGAAAATCTCATTCAAGACAATGGCGGGAATTTTGCATACTTAAATCAAAGATATATTGTTGAGTTTGATTCTAATCTCAATGCACAATCATTTGTTTTAAAATATGGACCAATTTTAAATGACTTTGAATTAATTAAAGGGACAATGGATGATGTGTTTTTAGCTGTAACAAAAACTAAAAAGGAGGAAAAATAAATGTTTCAACTTTATTGACTAGTTAAAAGAAATTTTTTGCTATTTTTTAAAGATCCAAGAAAAATTTTTACAACATTTATTTCACCAATTATTACTGTTTTTTGTTTTATATTATTTGGTAAATATATGTTTACTCAACAAGTTGCTAATGCACCTATTTCTGATTTGGAAAAAAGTCAATTTGTAGATGCCTCTATGTTAACTGGATTATTAAGTTTATCAACAATTACAACAGCATTATCTTTATCAGTTTTTATTGTTCAGGATGCGGAAAAGAAAATTTTTAATGACTTAGCCATTACCCCCATTAAACCATCTTTAATTCGTTTTAGTTATTTAATAGTAAACATTCTTTTAAATGTTTTAATTTGCATAGTCCTTTATTTATTATTTATTCTTTATATGGTAATAAACAAGACAATTGGCTTATTTACAGTGATTTCAGCATTTAATGTATTTGGGATAGTTGTTTTAGGTGCTGTATTAAATTCAGCAATCTTTACATTTGTATTTAGTTTTGTCAAAAGTGTTGCAATTTATTCTGCTTTAATTGGGATGATTTCATCTATGTCTGGATTCTTTATTGGAGCTTTTGTGCCTCTTAACGTATTCCCAACGGGATTAAGAAATGTTTTATCTGTTTTACCAGGTACACAAATTACAAATTTAATTAGATATTATGCATTGTCAGGAATACCATCAATGCAAAACATTCAATCATATTATGCAATTGCACTGGTAGGTAAAGTTATTGAGCCTTGAATTTCATTTATATATGTTTCTTCATTCGCGATTGCATCAATTGCATTTTCATATATTTTTAAATTTAATGCTAAGAAATCAAGATAAGAAAAAACAACAAGTCGATACTTGTTGTTTTTTAAAAACTCATTATTTACGAATGTTAAGAGCTTCAATAACTTTGCTGTATTCATCAAAGTCATTTTCTTTTAAGTGTTTTAATAACACTTTACGTTGAGCGATTTTAGCTAAGAACCCTCTTCTTGAGTGGTTGTCTTTAGGGTTATTTAAGAAGTGAGGTTTTAATAACTCAATGTCTTCTGTTAAAATAGCAATTTGAACTGCTGTGTTCCCTGTGTCTTTAGCATTTTTTCCGAATTGCTTAACTAATTCTGCTTTTCTTTCTTTTGAAACCATAATATTCTCCTTTATTATGTTTTAAACCTAGCCAGTATTTTCATATCAACCAAGTTTAAAATTTATGTTTAATTAATAGTTTTAAGTATTATATAAGATATTTGATTATATATAAAATATTTTTAAGCTTATAGAATAAGATAATAAAGAAATTTTATTTTTTATTACGTGCAAAATAATCCTTTGCTAGCGCAATATCATCTGTCGTTATTTCATCATCGAAATTAGAAACAGCAACTCTAATTTTGTGTTTTAATTCAGAAACTACAATAGTATCTTGAACTGAATCATTGAGTTGATACCCTATTAAAAATACTTTTCTAACCCCATTTTTTGTTACATGTAAAATTCCATAATAAACTAGTTCTTTAATATGAAATAAAGCGCAATATAGTCCAGCATGAATTTTCGCTAACTGAGGGATAGTTTCTAGAGCATCTTCTTTCAATACACCTGAAAAACTATAATCATAAACCAGTAGTGAATTAATAAAATCAATATCACCAAATTCCAAACTTTCCTTTAAAGTTGAAGTTGAAATTTTTGTTCCAATGTCCTGCATTAATTCAATTTCTTGCACTCTAAATAAATCTTCATAATCCGGAACACTAAAATCGCTCAATGTATAAGCTGCCTTATTGCCAAATCTAAAATCTTGACCAGCTATAAATGTAACATAATTCCCTTGCGCAAGTTTAGCTAAAAATTCAATTCCTTCATAGTTTTTAACCTCATTAAAATCCAATTGTACTATAGCGTCTAATGGTAAGCGTGCAAGCTGCTCATATTTAGCATAATTATCAGTGAATATTAAATCATTAAACTTAGGCATTCCTTTTTGGGCATTGAAACAAACCAAAATTACTCTGCCACCGTTGGCCATCGCTTGCTTAAATAATTGATAATGCCCGAGATGGAATGATTCAAATGAACCTAAAATAAAATTATCGCCAGCTAAAGAAGAAAACTCTGAAAGTTCGTAAACAATTAATTGATCCATTAAATTAATTTAAGTTCCTTTAATTTCAAATATGCACCATCATATTCACAATCTAGTGCAATATCATTAGCAACTGATTTAATTCATTCATTTGCTCTTTCCATGGCTACACCATAATAAGCATCACGGAGCATTTCATAATCATTAGAACTATCTCCGAAAGCAATTAAGTTTTTATCAATTTTATATCCCAACATGTCACAAAGAATGCTTAAGGTATGACTTTTAGATACATTTTTAGGACCAATAAAAATTCCTTTTGACCATTTTGCAGATACTTCCATATTTAAATTATGTTCTGAAATATATTGTTCAACTTCACGCGCTATTTCATCAGAACCATCTACATTTAATGTAATAACATATAAATCATCTTTGCTTAATTCAGACTCATCAAAGTTATAGTAATTTGATACAAATGGACGTATAAACCATGAGTTCAAATTCATCCCAGGTGTTTTAAAAACCTTATTGAAATCAGCAACTGCAAAAGCAGCAGCTTTATCTTTAAATGCATGGTACATTTGAATCACTTCTTCACGGTTTAAAGTATTTTTATAAACAAATTCTTTTTTATTATTATCAAAAATAAATGCCCCATTTGCACCAATAAAATAATCTACAGGGTCTAATTGCTCTAAAAAGTCCCCAATAGTTGCAAATTCACGAGCCGATGAAATTACTGTTGTAATTCCATGCATTTTAAGTAGCGGAAAAATCTTTCTTGTATTGAGTGAAAAAGTAGTTGTTCCATTAGGTAAAATTGTACCATCAACATCGAATGCAGCAATTTTAATTAAATCTTTAAGCTGTTTCATTTTATATCCTTTCAAGCGCTACCTTTTTTGGCTGAAAAACATTATTTTTTACTTCGCCAACAGCGCATATTAAATTATTTGCAGGGTTTCGCAATAAGTACATCCCGTCAGCAGCTATTATTTTAAATGAATTTCCATGTTCTATCGCTTTAATATTTTCATTTTTTAAATTTAATATTGGTAGTGAAATAATATCGCTAATATCAATTGAATCATATTCATTAGCTTTTAGATTTCCAAGCTTAACATCTCCGACTTGGGTTCGTTTTAGTGCAGTCATTATAGCATGTTTATTTCAATAAGCTGCAGTATCGACTAAAATCGTTCTAATGTAAGTACCCTCTGAAACCTCTAAATAAACTTCTGCTTCTTGATTTTGATAATTAAAATCTAGAATTGAATATGAGAATATTTTAATTGCTTGGGGTTTTAATTCAATATTTTCGTCTTTTCTGGCATACTCATAAGCTTTTCTTCCATTCACCTTTTTAGCACTAAAAATAGGTGGAATTTGGCTAGTTGTTTGACTAATGTATTTAACAGCCTCCTCTAGTTGTTCTTTTGTAATAGGTTCTTCAATGCACTTTTGTATATTACCATCACTGTCATAAGAATCTGAAAAATAGCCAAATTTAACTTTAGCAATATAAGTTTTATTTTTATTTTTGACATATTGCAGTAATTTTGTTTCGAAATCTGTAGCCACTATCATGAGTCCTTGAGCTAATGGATCTAATATGCCGATGTGACCTATCTTATTTGCGTTCAGCTCTCGCTGCAAGGAGCGTACAGTTTTGTTGGCGAACACTCCTGTTGGTTTATAAAACTTGTAAAACATATAACCTCTTTTAATATAAATATTAAAATAATTATAGCAATATAAAAATAAAATAATGTTATAATAACTTTAATTATGGATACAAAGAAGAGCCCTATTATTATTTTTACTGGACCAAGTGGCGTTGGTAAAGGAACTGTAGAAAGATTGCTTTTTGAATACGATGAGTTAAACCTATCGTTATCTTGTTCTGCGACTACTCGTCTGCCTCGCGAGGGTGAATTAGATGGTATCCATTATCACTTTATTGATGTTGATAGATTTAGAGACAAAATTAAAAGTCGTAAATTTATTGAGTTCTCATATCATTTATCAAATTATTATGGGACACTTTATTCTGAATTAGATAAAATTCATGCAAAAAATAAAGTCCCAATGCTTGAAATTGAAACTAATGGAGCCAAACAAATTATTAAGAAATTTTCTACAGATTCTAAAGAAGCTGAAAAATATAATTTGATCACAATTTTCTTAGCACCTCCATCAGTTTCCGATTTACGTGAACGCATTTTAAAACGTGGCTCAGAAAACAGTGAAACATTAAAGCAAAGATTGAAGAAGGCTGAAGAAGAAATAGCTGATTCATATCTATTCAAGTACAAAATTATTAATGATGTGCCTGAGAGAGCAGCTGAAGAAATTCGCGCCATCCTTCATAAGGAGTTAGGTATTGAAGATTAATTATTACTTAGAGTCCATCAAGGGAATTAGAATAAAGAATGACGACCGTGCAAGTGTTTTTCAAAACGAAAAGGCAACACTTGCTATTTTGTGTGATGGAATTGGTGGTCACTCTTTCGGTGATGAAGCTGCACAAACTGTAATAGACACTTTTAAACATGAGTTTATACACAATTTCTATGTAAAAAATAACTTAACTGCAAAACAATGAGTTTTTTCAGTATTTGATAAAGCAAAAAGCACACTAAAACAATTATCTAGTACTCAAGCCGGAAAAGAATCTATGGGGACAACAGCTGTTGGTTGTCTTATTTTGCATGAAACTCAAAACGTTATCATCTTTAATTCTGGGGACAGTAGATGTTACATAGCCAAAGAACACGAATTAGTGCAAGTAACAATTGATCATAATGTTGAAAATCAGCTTATTTCAGAAGGGGAAGATATTGAAAAATATAATCCTGAAATGAGAAAATATTTAACAAGTGCAATTTTACCTAATTACAATACTTTAATTGAAATTTTTGAGGTATCACCAAAGGGATTTCATAACATTAAAAAGATTCTTTTGACTTCTGATGGAATTCATGGATTTATGTCTAAAAATGAACTTGAATATTATATCCTACAAGACAAGCCTTTGAAAGAAATTGCGAAAGAAGTTATTGATTTAGCTATTGTGTCAGAATCCACAGATAATATGACGTTAATAATATTAGGTATTGAACAAGGGGGCATAAATAATGGCAACAACTAATTATTCTGTACCTTCTAGTTCACGTATTCATAACAAATATCTGATAAAAAGTATATTGGGTAGCGGAGGAATGGGAACTGTCTTTTTAGTGACTCTGAAATCTAATCCAAGTCAAAAATATGCACTAAAGTTTATGTCAAATGTTTATGACAAAGTTGCATATCAAAGATTTCATGATGAGGCTAGTTTACTTGGCAAGGTACATTCTAAGCATATTCCACAGCTTATTGAATATTATGGCGATAATGTTGAACAATATTATGTCATGGAATATATTTCGGGTAATACTTTATATAATATAATTCGTGCGAATGGTTCATTAAACATTAAGAAAGCCAAAACATATATTAATAAAATTGCTGAAGGTATTGGAGAACTTCATAATAATGGCGTTATCCACCGTGATATTAAGAGTCAAAATATAATAATAGATGACTCTCATAATGTAAAAATTATCGATCTTGGAATTAGTTTAACACCTGAATCACAGCGACTTACCAAAGTTAATGCTGTTATTTGTAGCCCGTATTATGCAGCACCTGAATACACAATTAAAGGAGCCGCAATAACAAAAGAGGTTGATATTTATGCCTTGGGAGTTGTTCTTTTTGAGATGCTCACAGGTCAATACCCATATGAAGGAGCACGAGATCAAGACACGATTATGATGCACTATAAAAATACTTTTCCTTCTCCAAAAGAATTTGTTGACATTCCACAGGCTATGTGTAATGTAGTCATAAAAGCAACTGCCAAAAGGCCAGAAGACCGTTACCAAAGTATTCATGAATTTCAGCAAGACCTTAAAACATGTTTAAGTCAAGAGCGTGCCTTTGAAGCACCATTGAGTCCTAGAACTTTAAAGAAAAAACGAAAGATAGCAGATATCATTAATTCAAATGCATTTTTAATAACTGCATTATGTTTTATTGCTATATTAATTATTGCTGTAACCGTTGCCTTAGTAGTATTGGAGTACATTTAATGCAATATAAAGTTATTAAAATAGTTTCAGGTATTTATACAGTGTCAAATGGTTTTGAAAGGTTAGAAATACCAGCAGCAGGGAAACTTAGATATCTTGAACAATCTCCTGTTGTTGGTGATGATGTAATTGTTACAAATGGGATTATTACCGAAATATTACCTCAAAAAAATAGTTTTATTCGCCCTAAAGTAGCTAACATTGATCAAATGATTGTATTTATGTCTATTGAACACCCTAAATTTCAGCCTTTCTTAGTAGATAAATATTTTGCTATTATTGAGAGTAAAAATATTGTCCCTATACTTTTTATTACGAAAATTGACTTAAATCTAGAATATGCAACTGAAATAGCTAATCTTTATCGAGGCATGCAATATAGGGTTGAGCTGATTAATAACAACAATCCTGATAATTATTTGCCTAATTTAGAAAACTTATTTAATGGTAAGTATTCAGTATTTATGGGGCAAAGTGGGGTTGGAAAAACAACTACTCTAAATGCTATTGGTGAACACAATTTTTTAACACAAGAAATTTCTAAAGCTTTGGGTAGGGGAAAACATACAACAAGAGTAGTTTCTATCATAGACTTTAAAGATGGTTATTTAATTGATACTCCTGGCTTTTCTTCTTTAGCGTTAGATATGAATAAAGAAGAATTGGCTAAAAGTTTTAAAGTTTTTCGTGAGCTGGGAGCGTATTGCAAGTTTCGCAATTGTTTGCACTTTAATGAAAGCTTGCAAGACTGTGCAATAAAACAACAAGTAGGCAGTGAACTAATACCTCAAATAAGATATAATAACTATATTAAATTATTAGAAGAACTTACAAATGGAAGGAAATAATATATGCAAAAATATGTTACACCAAGCTTATTAAACGTTGAAGCTGATAAAAGACTTCAAATGGCTAATACGCTTGTTGAAAATGGAATCAAATGAATTCACTATGATGTTATGGATGGAAAATTTGTTCCAAACACAGCTATTCAAATTGATGAAATAGCAAATATTGCTCATAATGGTAAGCCTCATATAAAAGATGCTCACTTAATGGTAGTTAATCCATATGATTATGTGGAACAAGTAAAAGACATAGTTGATATCATAACATTTCACTATGAAGCTGTTGAAGATGATTTAGAACATTTTGAAGAGTTTTTATCTAACAATCACCACGATTTAAAAATCGGAATGGCTATTAAACCAGCCACACCTGTAGCAGCTTTAAAACCATTTTTAGATCGCTTAGCATTAGTTTTAGTGATGTCAGTTGAGCCTGGTGCTGGTGGACAAAAATTTATGCCAGCTGCATTAGATAAAATTGCTGAATTAAAGCATTTAAGAGACGATAATAGCTTCGATTACTTAATCCAAGTAGATGGTGGAATTAATGCTGTTACAGGCCCAGAAAGCTTTACGGCTGGAGCTGATGCTTGTGTTGCTGGAACTTATATCGTTGTTGAACCAACACGCGAACGTATTGCAACTGTTTTGGGTAAATTTGCGAAATAGTTAAAGGCTTAGGCCTTTTTTCTTTTAACATTTAATTTATAGAAACAAAAAATACCTAGAATTATCTAGGTATTTAACTATGGGAATGGCGATTTCACTCCTGAGTTATAACATAAGTTATCCAATTAAAATATTATTTAACAATTTCTTGGAAATCTTTTTCTAGTTTTTCAGCTAATTCCGGATTAATATCACTTAAGATTAATGACATTCTTAATGATGAAATCACAAATTCATGTGCTGCTTCTTGTGAGAATCCAAATGTAACAAATTTCTTAGTAAATTCGTCAATTTGTTCTGCTGTTGCATTAACATGATATTTTTCAACTAATGATCTATAAGCTTCTGCTTTTGAAACTTGATCAAGAGCTTGTTTTTTGAATTCTTCTTCTAAGTCTTTTTCTGTTGACTTAATTAAATTTAAGTATTCTTGTTTTTTGATACCATATTGTTTTAATGAATTTTCAAATTCTTTTTTACTATTTTCAACATGAGCAACAACTAATGATTCATGAATAACTGGTTTAGCTTTTTCAATAATTTGTTTTACAACTTCTTCATAGAAGTTTACATTTGCTTCAACAAATTTTCTGACTCTTAAGTTTCCTTTTAAGACATTTTCTAATGATTTTAAGTCAGTTACATTAGGATCTTGGAACATTTTAACATTTTCATCTGTTAATTTAAATAATTTTAATCTCTTAACAGAGTTAATCGTTACTTGGAATACTGCTTCTTTGTTTTGGTATTCTTTTACAAAGTAATCATTAGGGAATTTAACAGTTACGTCACCTTTATATCCAATTTTCTTATCAACAAGTTGATCTTCAAATCCAGGAATGAATGTTTTTGAGCCCAATTTTAAATCATACCCTTTAGCTTCACCACCTTCAAATGGTTCATTATCAATGAACCCTTTGAAATCGATATTAACTGTATCACCTAATTTTGTTGTAGCATCTGTATCTTCAACAGTTTCTTCAATTGACATATTTTCTTCAAGTTCTTTGATAGTTTCTTCAATATCTTTTTTAGCAATCTTGATTGCTGAATATTTAACTTTTAGCTCTTTCATATCTACATCAAAGTTTGGTTGAAGTACAAATTTATATTCTAATACTAAACCATCTTTATTTAAATCATATGATAGTAAAGGTTGTGAGTAACTTTTGATGTTGTTTTTAATTGTGTATTCAATAACTTCACCAAAGTGTTGGCCATTAAAGTGTTTAACTGTTTCGCCAAGTACAACTTGAGGGTCTAAATGAGCTCTTAGTTTTTCTTCAGGAGCCTTACCTGGTCTATATCCTTTAACTTTTACACTTTTCATTAATTTGTTTGAAACTTCTTCAAGTTTCTTTTGGAATTCTGAAGCATCGACAGTAAGTGTAACAACTACTTGTGCTTTTTCTTTTTCTTCTATGTGTTTAATCATTATTTCTCCTATTAATGTACTTTTATTAATATCTATATTTTACATTGTTTTTAGTTTTTTTAGAATTGTTTAGACTTAAAAAAATCTAATATATTATGCTCTGATTTTCCCTCGAATAAAATCTTGATAATATTTTGTAAAAATGGAATATTTGTTATTTGATATTCAGTAATAAGTTTTTGTAGTGTCTTAGCTGTATCATATCCTTCAATAGTTAACTGTTGTTCTGCTAAAGCTTTATTAACACCCATTTCAGCTATTTTAGCACCAAATGAGAAGTTACGGCTTGAGGGTGAAGAACATGTTAAAAATATATCTCCAAATGAGGAAAAATTATATCCTATAGTATTTTCACCATGTGGATACATTGCTTTATAAACATTAAAAATTTCTCCTGTTCCTAAAGTCAGTAATCCAGCATGAGAATTTTGCCCTGGGTATAATATGGATGTTATACCAAGCCCAATTGCTAAAACATTTTTCAAAGCAGAAAATAATTCTGCTCCTTTAATTTCGCTAAATGGCTTTACATAAAAATGTGAATTGTTAAAATATTGAGCTATCTTTGCATTAAATTCTAAATTTACTCCGACAATGTTTACCATGGTTAACTTGCCAGCAAAAACTTCTGCTGCAAATGAAGGTCCCATTATTGAAGAAAAATTAGATATATTATCCCCATAATTTTCTTTAATATATTGTGAAAAAAATTGTTTTGTATTTGGTTCCAGTCCTTTTGATAAATTAATTAGATTTATCTTTCTTTTATTCAGAATTGTGGATACTTTTGTCAATAGAGATCCAACCGCAACAGATGGAACAGCTAAAATTGCTGTATCTACTTGATCTAAGAAAAACTCTAAATTATCTGTTGCTGATATCAGCTCAGGATTTTTAAATTTTAAATTACCAAAATATTTTGAGTTAAGTCCATTATTAATATCTGCGATTTCAGATTCTGAAATACCATACATTACAACTTTATTCCCATTTTCTACCAGTATATTTGCAAGTGCGGAACCAAAAGCTCCAGTTCCTAAAACACCGAATTTTAATTTGTTTTCTTTCATATGTGTAATAATTTTACTTTATTATAAAAAAAAGAGTATAAAAAAATGGCAGGAGTAGCAGGATTCGAACCCACAACACACGGGGTTGAAGCCCGTTGTTCTACCGTTGAACTATACTCCTAGCGCATTAGAATTATACTATAAAAATTAATTAGAAAAAATAGAAATTACATCCTTTACAGTTTCAACATTTCTTAATTGCTCATCAGAAATCTCGACACCAAATTTAGCTTCTGCTTCGAATAAAAGTTCAGCCAAATCTAAAGAATCAATTCCTATTTCTTTAATGTTATCATCTTCTGAAATGTTCTTCTTCTTAGATAATTTCTTTAATTCTAATAAAATTATTTCTTTTTTATTTTCCATAAATATATTATAACTAATCAATAAGAATCTCAAAAGATTTTTCATCCATTGATGTGTTGGTTTTTGACACATATAAGAAACTTATAATTGCATGTCTTTGTGATAGTAGCTTATAATCAAAATAAAATTTACCATCATTTTTTCTCAGTCGTCTTACAACATCTTTTACAATTTCTTGAATCACAACTTCATCAATGAATTTGTTATTTTTTTGATCAACTTTTACAAACTTTTCAAAAAATCTTGGTTCTAAGTCTGGTATAAAATTTTCTTTTTTGTATGAAGAAAAGTATCTATTGTTTTTATATATAGCACCATCTAATGATTCAGCATCATTTTTATGGCTTTTATTTAGTCTTCATGAGTAAATATAATAACTAGTGGTACCAATTAAACTAGCGACTCCAATTAAAACTGCAACTAAAAGAAATGGCTTAATTCAAGCGCTTACGTTTTTTGCTTTCTTCAATTATTAAATAATCCTGTATTTTGAACTCATCGCTTAGAACATTTATGTAATCTACTTCTAAGCTTATTAAATATCTATATTGAGTTTCTTTTTGGGGTGCTATTTCTATTATTTTTAATTTTTTGTCAAATTGAGTTTCGTGTTCATTGGTTCCCACTACATTAAATTTCTTTAATGCTTGCACATTAAAATATCCGCAGTCAATATCATATATTACATCAAATGCACCATCATACTTATATGGTATTTTCAGTGCGAATGAAGCTTGCGAGAGATTATCTTTGGTTATTGTTTGATTTACTTCATTCGTATATAATAATTCTCCTAGACGAGCCTTAAATGTCCGACCGGAGTTGTGATACACATTATTATTTAACATAATATTGTTCTGATATTCATTTTCTGTCATAAGTTTTATTTTTTCGCTATTAAATTGTGTTAATAGTATAGAGTTAAATCTAACAGGTATATACTCATTAAAATTTAGCTCTCCAGGAAACCTTAGAAGTTTCTTATCATTATATTCGCAACCAGAAATAATATTGCTGTGATGGCCTTTATTATCTAGCTGCTCAAAATTTAAAATAATATTGTGATAGTATAGTTCTTTTCAATATTTTTTATTTTGTTCAAAATTTATATTATATGAATATGGAACTTTTAATTTTGCTGTGTTCGAATATGGATTGATTACAATTTTTTCACTTTTGTCTTTATCAAAAATTATTTGATACTCTTTTATCAATGTTCTTTCACTACTAAAAGCCGGTAATGCAGAGAACTGAACAACTATATTATCAATATCACTAAATTTTTGATTCAGTGAAGAATATGGTACACGTTTAATTTGTTTTTTAAATGTTCCATTATACGTATCAAATTCTAAAAATAGTTTTTTGTTAATGTAAACAGAAGCATGCACATCAAGACTATGCTTTATAATTTTGTCCCTTATTAATTTAACTATATTATAGGGAATAAAACTTTCTGCTATTAAGGTGTTTACATCAGTACTGTTTACTAAGTCATTACGTCATTCATATAAACTATCTTCAAACCCGAAAGTAATATCTGCCATACCATTTGATGCAATTCGGTCTATTGTAACTGCAAATCTTGCGTTAAACCCACTGATAGTACGGTCTGATGCTAATGTGTTGACTTTGATTCGTCTTTCATTTACTACGTAGGTATCATTATGATTAATGTAATCTATATTAATCATAATCTAGTTGCAAAAGAAATTTACCGAATTCTAAAATAGCACTATGTTTTTTCTTATAAAACGTTGTCTTAGAAAAGTGTTCTAAGTATCAGTGCTTATTATCCTTTGTCGCAGGATCAATATAAGTTTTGTGTATAATTCATGAATTTTCTGCACTCATCATTGCTAGAATATAGTTAAAAATACTGTTTGTTCTTTTTAAGCCTTGTTCCATTTCATCAATAATTTCTTTTATTTGTTCATCTTTGGTAGTCATATATTGTATTCATAGCAATGCTAATTTTTGTTTATTTTTAGATTCAGCTTCTTTATGAGCTGTAATAATATATTTAATTATATTTTCGATTGCATCATAAAGATTTTTTAGATTTAGCCCGTTTGAATCATAGATATTTTTTAATGCTTCAATGTTTCCGGATTGTGCATATTTTTTAATATCTTTTGTCTCATTATCTAAAGCATCGTGAATATTCTTAATAACATCACTATACCCTCGAGCTAAAGTTCCTTTATTTGTTTTGTCTTTTTTGTCCATAGATTCTCCTTTCTCACTTAATACATTAATTTTTTTATTTTTTGCAACTTTTTTTCTTATTTTTTTTAAATTAGCTTATTTTTTATTGTTTTTAATTATTTTTATTCAAAAACTGAGAGATTTTAAAGATAAACTAAAAATTTGAATAAAAAAAGTAGCAAAAAAGCTACTTACATTAATATGCTTTAGCAAAAACTACATAACGATTTGTATCATTATTACATTCAGGATTAATACATTTCACGTTTTTATTAGGTTTATTAAGAGACATTGGTATACATCTTGCTGTCGCACCTGTTTCTTCTTTAATTCTTTGTTCAACTTCTCCACCACAGCAAAATGGAGCTACAACAAATTTATGATTTGCTATTTCTAATTTAAAGTCTTCATAATTGTATACATATACTCTGTTATGGATTAATCTTTGTTCTGCTTGTTCATATAAGTTGTCATGAATATTAGTTAATAGTTTATTGATGTATTTTTTAACATCTTCTACCTTTACTTGAGCTTTTTCAAGTGTATCTCTACGCACTATAGTTACAGAACCATTTTCAACATCTTTAGGTCCAATTTCAATTCTGACAGGAACCCCTTGTATTTCAGAATTAGAAGCCTTAAATCCTGGATTCTTATCTGAACTATCTAATCTAACACGATATTTTCTTGAAAGGTTTTTATATAAGTCTCCTGCAACTTCTGATACCTTTGGCTCTTTATTAGCAAATAGTTCTAATATGTCAATTTGAATAGGAGCAACAAAAGGTGGAATAACAATACCGCGGTTATCACCATGTGTCATTATAAGGGCACCAATTAGTCTTGTAGTAACACCTCATGATGTTTGATATGCATAATCAAATTCATTGTCTTCGTTTTTGAATGTAATTTCAAATGGTTTTGAAAAGTTTTGAGCTAGATAATGGCTAGTACCAGCTTGTAAGGCTTGGCCATCTTTCATCATAGCTTCTATTGTTCATGTAGTGCATGCTCCTGCAAACTTTTCATTTGGGGTTTTCTTACCTATAATTGTTGGTATAGCTAAATATTTCTTTAAAAATTTAGCATAGAGTTTAATCATATCCTTTGTTAATGCACGTGCTTCTTTAGGATCGGCATGAACTGTATGTCCTTCTTGTCATAGGAATTCACGAGATCTCAAAAAAGGTCTAGTTGTTTTTTCTCATCTAACAACATTTACTCATTGGTTATATATAATTGGAAGGTCCTTGTATGAATTAATAGAATTCTTATATAAGTGAGCAAATAGTACTTCAGAAGTAGGACGTACGAAAAGTTTTTCATCTAGCTTTTTATCCCCTACCATAGTAACAGTAACTAACTCAGGATTAAATCCTTCTATGTGTTCTTTTTCTTTATTAAATAATGATTCCGGTATTAAAAGAGGTAGATTTACATTTTGCACCCCTTTTTCCTTAAATGCTTCATTTAAACCAGCTTGAATTAATTCTCAAATACCATAAGCATTTGGTAATAAAATCATTGTACCTTTAGCAGGACCATACATCATTAATTTTCCGTTTTGGACAACATCTGTATATCATTGTGAGAAATCTTGTTCTAATGGTGTAATTTTTTCTAATTTTCTATCTATTTTCATAATCAGGTATATTATAAAACAAAAACCTTTATTTTTGTTTTAAAATTGCATAAAAAAACACCTTTTTACAAGGTGATATGGCTGCCCCAGTTAGATTCGAACTAACGCATCGCGGAACCAAAACCCGCTGCCTTACCGCTTGGCTATGGGGCAATTAATGGTGGGGGGAGAGGGATTCGAACCCCCGAATCCTAAGAAAGTGGGTTACAGCCACCCGCATTTGGCCGCTTTGCTATCCCCCCATTTGAATTGCTATATAATTATATAGCAACTTTTTAAAAAATATAAATTTTTTTTTATTTTTTTATTTTGTACCGAAAATTCTATCCCCAGCATCTCCTAGTCCGGGTCTAATGTAATTATTTTCATCTAAATATTCATCTTTTGCAGCTAAGAAAATATCAACATTTGGATGCAATGTTTGAATTTTATTAATTCCTTTTTCAACTCCGACTAAGCACACTAATGTAATGTCGTTGTATCCTTGCGATTCAAGCTTCTTTATAGCATCTGATGCCGATGTTCCAGTAGCTAGCATAGGGTCAACAACTATCATTTTGCTTTCCTTGCTAACATTAGGTATTTTGTAGAAATATTCCGTTACTTGGTCTGTACCTTCGTTACGATACATTCCAATGTGCCCAACTCTAGCCTGCGGAATCAAGTTTACTATTCCATCAACCATTCCTAATCCAGCCCTTAATATAGGGATAATAACTATTTCCTTATTATAAGCATAGCCCATGCATTCACTTTTTAAAGCAGTAGTAATTTGAATATTCTTAGGTTTGTAATTGCGCATAATTTCATACACCATGAGTGAAGCTATTTCGTTTAAATTACTTCTAAATTCACTATGTGTTGTGCTTTCTTGGCGCATTTTTGTAAGCTTAATGTTAATTAAGGGGTGATTAATTACTGTGATCATGTTACCTCGTTTATTTCTTTTTTATTATACACAATCTTAGATAATATCTAGAAAATAAAAAACCAAGCTTTCGCTTGGCTTGAAATGATTATTATAATTCGTTGATTGTTCCACCAACTTTAGCAAATGCTTCTTTAGCTGAAGCAGATGCTTTGTGAACATAGATTGTTAATTTCTTTGTTAATTCACCATTACCTAAAAGTTTAACAGGCATTTGTCTTTTGATTAAGTTTGTATCAAATAATGTTTCTAAAGTAATTACATCACCATCGTTGAATTTTGCTTCTAAATCAGATAAGTTAATAATTTGATATTCAATGTGGTTAACGTTTGTAAATCCACGTTTACCAATTCTACGGAATCAAGGAGTTTGACCCCCTTCAAATCCTAGTCTGTGACCCTTACGTTTATTTTGCCCTGATTGTCCTTTACCAGCTTGTTTACCTTTACCAGCTGCATGACCTCTACCTTTACGGTGTTTATCAGGTCTTGAACCTTCAGCAAATTTTAAATTATTTAATTTTATAGCCATATCCTATTGAAAATCCTTTACTTGTTTATCTCTGATTTCTGCAATTTCTTCAACTGTTCTTAAGTTTTGTAATGCTTTTACTGTTGCTTTAACTACGTTAGATTTTGAACGTGAACCGTATGTTTTTGTAACGATATCTGTGTAACCAGCAAGTTCTACAACTGCACGAACTGTACCTGAAGCAATAAGTCCTTTTCCTTTAGGAGCTGGTTTTAATAATACACGTGAAGCTAAGAATTTAGCATTGATTTCGTGTGGTAATGTTCCATTTACAACTGGAACTGATACAAGGTTGTTTTGAGCGTCTTTGATAGCTTTTCTAATAGCATCTGGAACTTCGTTAGCCTTACCGTGTCCAAATCCTACAAGACCTTTTTTGTTTCCTACAACAACAAATGCTGAGAAACTAAATCTTCTTCCACCTTTAACAACTTTTGTAACACGAGCAATGTCAACAACTTTTTCACTAAATTCTGATTCAAATCTTTGAGCACGTGGTTTTCTATTTGCACCAGCATTACGACGTGGACGTTGTTGTTCTGCTTCGTTAGCTTTTCTTGGAGCTCTAGGAGCTCTTTTAGCTACAACTTCTTGTGTACCTGCAACTTCTGTTGCTTTAACTTCTTTATTGTTTTCCATAATTAGAATTTAACTCCTTGTTCTCTAACTGCGTCTGCAAAAGCTTTTACTCTACCGTGATATAAGTATCCACCACGATCAAATACAACTTCTTTGATACCTAATTTAACCATTTCTTGTCCCATTTTTTTACCTAATTCAGCTGCTGAGGCAATGTTACCTGCATAAACACCTTTTTGAAGTGTTGTAGCTGATAATAATGTAACACCTTTGGTGTCATCAATAACTTGAGCGTAAAAGTTTTGGTGAGACTTGAACACATTTAAACGTGGTCTTAAAGCTGTACCACTGATGTGTTGACGTAAACGAACATGTTTAACTTTTCTAGCTGCGTTTCTTGATTTTGCTTTCATAATTGTAACCTAACAACCTCTAAACTATTTAGAAGCTGTTTTCCCTTCTTTACGTCTAATTTTTTCGCCTTTGTATGAAATACCTTTACCTGAGTAAACATTAGGTTTTCTGATAGCTCTAACTACAGCAGCAAATTGCCCAACGATTTCTTTATCATTCCCAAATACAGAAATTTCTGTTGGTTTAGCAACTGTAACTTTTAATTCAGCTGGTATTTTTTTAGATACTGGGTGTGAATATCCAGCATTAACAACGATTTCATTTCCTCTAAGTTCAGCTTTGTACCCAACCCCTTTAATTTCAAGGTCAATTTGGAATCCTTCTGTAACTCCCTTGATCATATTTGAAATTAATGAGTTTGTTGTACCATGTAATTGTTTGGTGTGTTTTTCTTCGTTTGCACGAACTGTTGTAACTTGGTTGTTTTCTACATTAATTGTAATTAAAGGACTGAATTCTCTAACAAGAGTTCCGTGTTTTCCAGAAACAGTAACTTTGCTTCCTTCAACAGTAATAGATGTTCCAGCAGGAACGTTAATAACACGATTTCCAACACGAGACATACTAATTACCTATTATCAAATGTAAGCGATAACTTCACCACCTACATTTTCCTTTCTAGCTTCTTTTCCTGTCATAAGTCCTTTTGATGTAGAAATAATAACTGTACCAAATCCTGAAATAACGCTTGGAATTTCTTCAGCTTTAACATAAACTCTAAGACCTGGTTTTGAAACTCTCTTAAAGTCGACGATAGCTGATTTATTTTTCTTGTATTTTAATGTAACAACAATATTTTTATCTACGCCTTCGCCTTCAACTGCGTATGATGCAATGTACCCTTCATCTAAAATAAGCTTAACGATAGCTTCTTTTTGTTTTGAATAAGGAATTGTAACTGTTTTATGTTTTCTAATGTTAGCGTTCTTAATACGAACAACTAAATCTGCAATTGGATCTGTAATAAACATAATTATCAACTCGCTTTCTTCATACCTGGAATCTTACCTTCGTGAGCAAGATTTCTAAAACAGATACGACATACTTTATATTTTCTTAATACTGAGTGTGGACGTCCACATAATTCACAACGTGTGTAAGCACGTGTTGAGAATTTTGGATGACGTTTTGCTTTCTCAATTAATGCTTTTCTAGCCATTATTTAGCTCCTTTTTTGTCAAATGGTACACCGATTGATTCAAGTAATGTTCTTGCTTCTGCATCAGTTTTTGCGTTTGTTACAATAATAACGTCAAGTCCCTTGATTCTACGAATTTTGTCAAATTCGATTTCTGGGAAAATAATTTCTTCCTTAATTCCAAGGTTGTAATTTCCTCTTCCATCAAATGCTTTAGGATTTGCACCACGGAAGTCACGAATACGAGGCATTGCCACATTAATTAATTTATCTAAAAAATCTCACATTCTATCTCTACGAAGTGTAACTTTTCCACCCATAGGCATTCCTTCACGTAATTTTCATGAAGCGTTTGATTTTTTAGCTGTTGTTTGATATGGTTTTTGTGATGAAATTAATGTTAATTCATTTAAAACTTCTTCGATTGCTTTTGAGTTGTTAATTTCTTTTCCAGCAGTCATGTTTAATACAACTTTTTCAATTCTAGGAACTTCCATTGATGATTTGTAATTGTATTTTTCTTTTAAAGCAGGAACTGCTTTTTCTAAATAAACATTTTTAAGCATATTAGATTTCCTTTCCTGTCTTTCTTGCTACTCTTACTTTGTTTCCTTTAGCATCAATTTTGTATCCTAATTTTGAAGATTGGTGTGGTTTGTCTTTTGTTGCTTTTTTAACTAATAATTGCACGTTTGAAACATGAATTGGAGCTTCTTTTTCTGTAATTGAACCATCTTGGTTTTGTTGAGAAGGTTTGTTGTGTTTTTTAATAAAGTTTAGTCCCTTAACAATAACTCTGTTTTCGTTGTGTAATACTTTTTCAATTGTTCCTGTTTGTCCTTTTTCTTTACCAGCAATAACGATCACTTCGTCATTTTTTCTAAGTTTAATTTTGTTCATAATTTACTTTCCTTAAATCCTTATAATACTTCTGGTGCAAGTGAAACAATTTTAGGGAATTTTTCACGTAATTCACGAGCAACTGGTCCGAATACACGTGTTCCACGTGGTGTTAAATCTTCCTTAAGTAATACTACAGCGTTATCATCAAAACGAATGTATGAACCATTATCACGGTGTACTCCGTATGATGTTCTAACAACGACTGCTTTAACAACTTGACCTTCTTTTACCATTCCATTTGGAATAGCTTTTTTAACTGAACATACAATAATATCACCAATGTTTGCTACTTTCTTTCTTGACCCACCTAAGATACGGATAACTCCGATTTCTTTAGCACCTGAGTTATCAGCAACGTTTGCTTTTGATAATTCTTGTAACATTAGTTTTGTCCTTCTGTAGCAGCTTGTTTAACTTCAACTAGTCTGAAGTGTTTTGTTCTTGAAAGTGGTCTAGTTTCCATGATTAAAACAATATCTCCTAATTGAGCAACTTGGTTTTCATCGTGTACTGCAAATCTCTTTGTAGATTTAAAACGTTTTGAATATAATGGGTGTGTTTTGTATGTGTCAACTGCAACAATAATTGTTTTAGCTGATTTACCAGCAGAAACAACTGTACCAACAAGTGTTTTTCTTGTGTTTCTTTCCATAATTATTTAGCTCCTTTTTTTTCGTTTAAAGCTGTAAGAGCTTTAGCAATGTCTTTTCTAATAAGTGCAATTTTGTGTGTTTCTTTTAAATCACCTGTAACATTTCTGTATCTTAAAGTAAATAATTCTGCTTTAAGTTGAGCTACAAGAGTTTGTAATTCTTCAACTGATTTTTCTTTTAATTCCTTGTAAAGCATTATTTATCTCCTTCTTCTTTTTTAACGATTCTTCATTTAACAGGTAATTTGTGTCCAGCTAGACGTAGAGCATCACGTGCAACATCTTCTGGAACTCCACCAACTTCAAACATCATTGTATCTACTTTAACTGCTGTATATCATAATTCTGGTGTACCTTTACCTGAACCCATACGAACTCCGATAGGTTTAGATGTTTTGGCAAAGTGTGGGAATATACGGATAATAACTTGTCCTTCACGACCCATTCTACGTGTAGCAGCAATACGAGCTGACTCAATTTGACGAGCTGTTACTCATGCTGATGTTGTAGCTTGTAATCCGAATTCACCGAATGCTACTGTGTTTCCTTTTGTAGCTCTACGTTTGTCGTGTTTAACAACAAATGGTTTTCTGTATTTTGTTCTTTTTGGTTGAAGCATTATTTATTTTCCCCTTCCAAAATTTCACCTAATGATACTCAAACTTTAACACCAATAGCACCGTATGTTGTTCTAGCTGTTGCTGTAGCATAATCAACATTTTGTCTTAATGTATGTAATTTCATTTCACCTTCAGAATATCCTTCTGTACGAGCCATATCAACACCGTTAAGACGACCACTAACTGATGTCTTGATTCCTTTTGCTCCAGCACGCATTGCGTTTCTAATAGCAATTTTTTGTGCTGAACGGAAACTTTCACGGTTTTCTAATTTTGTAGCAATCATTTCTGCAAGTAATCTTGCATTTAAATCAGGGTTTTTAAGTTCAACAACTTGAATGTTTACATTTAAGTTTTTGTTCTTTAAGTTCTTTTGTAATTGAACTGTTAATTCTTGAACATTTTTTCCTTCTGTTCCAAGAATTGCTGCTGGTTTAGCTGTGTGAAGTATAACTGTAACTTTATTATCTCTGTTACGTTTAACTTCAACTTGACCAATTTGGTATTGACGCACTAATTTATCGAAAAATTTGTAGATTTTAGCATCTTCAACTAAATATGTTCCAAAGTTATCTTTGTCTGCGAATCATGTTGTGTTGTGTGCTTTTGTAACTCCATAACGGAATCCATTTGGATTAACTTTTTGTCCCATATTAATTTCTCTCCTCTAATACTACTGATAAATTAGATGTACGTTTTAAGATTGAGTAAGCACGTCCTTGACTTCTTGGTTGGAATCTCTTAAGAGTAGGGCCTTCATTTACATAAACTTCTTTTACATATAATTTAGTTGCATCCATGCCGTGATTGTGTGTAGCATTTGCAACTGCTGATTCTAATAACTTGATAAAAATAGGAGCTGATTTTTTGTTAACGTTGTGTAGAAGTCCTAATGCAACAGTAACATCTTTTCCTCTGAAAAGATTTGCTACTAATTTAGCTTTAGAAACACTAACTCTTTGTAATTTAACGTGTGCTTTTGCTTGTTGTGCCATTATTTCTTCTTACCTTTATCTGCACCATGACCTGAGAATGTTCTTGTTGGTGCGAATTCTCCTAATTTGTGTCCTACCATGTCATCTGTTACATAAACTTCTAAGAATTGTTTTCCGTTGTGTACTGCAAATGTTAATCCTACGAAGCTTGGGAAAATTGTAGAACGTCTTGATCAAGTTTTAATTGGTTTTTTTGGTGCATTTCCTTCAACGATTGCATCCACTTTTTTAAGTAAATGTTCGTCAGCAAATGGACCTTTTTTAAGACTACGTGCCATTATTTAGAATCCTTTCTTCTTCTTAAAATAAGTTTATTTGAAGATTTCTTAGTTTTTCTTGTCTTAACTCCAAGAGCTTTTTTACCTCAAGGTGTAAGTGGAGCTTTACGTCCAACTGGTTGCTTACCTTCCCCTCCACCATGTGGGTGGTCTACAGGGTTCATAACTGATCCACGTACTGTTGGTCTAATACCTTTATGTCTGTTGATTCCAGCTTTACCAACATTAACAAGTAAGTGTTCTTCATTTCCTACAACACCAATTGTTGCACGGCAACGAGATAAAATACGACGTGTTTCACCTGATTTTAATCTTAACACTACATATTTTCCATCTTCGTCTTTACCTAAGATTTGTGCAGAAGTTCCAGCTGAACGAGCTATAACCCCTCCACCTCCTGGTTGCATTTCAATGTTGTGTACGAATGTACCTTCAGGAATGTTTGCTAATGGTAATGAGTTACCCACCATAATATCAGCTTCTGTTCCTGAAACTACGATTTGTCCTAATTTAATACCTTTAGGAGCAAGGATGTATCTTTTTTCTCCATCTGCATATGCTAATAAACAAATGTTTGCTGATCTATTTGGATCATATTCAATTGTTTTAACGATTGCAGGGATGTTATCTTTGTTACGTTTAAAGTCTACAATTCTGTAGAATCTTTTAACACGCCCTCCGTGATGTCTAACAGTAATCTTACCTTGGTTGTTACGTCCAGCGTTGTTTTTTAAATTCACTAAAAGTGATTTTTCTGGAGCGTGTCCTGATAAGTTTGCTCTGTAATCAAGAGAAGACATGTTTCTACGACCATTTGTCGTTGGCTTATAATGTTTAATCGCCATTGTGTCTTTTCTCCTTTTGCTTAAAAATAGTTGGGGGTCTGTCTTTTAAGCAAGCTTTTTTACCCCATTAAATTAAATTGTTTTCCGAAAGTTCATCGGAGTATTATTATTCTCCACCAACTTTACGTTTTGTAGTAGCTTTTTTAGCAACTGTTTTTGTTGCTTTTGTAGCTGTTGATTTTTTAGCAGCTAATTTTGCAGCAGCTTTCTTTTCAACATCAGCGCTTTTAGCAGCTTTGTCAGCTTTTGCAGCTTCTTTTGCTTTTGTTTCTTCTGCAACTAATGTTGCTTCTTCTTCATCAGCTGGTAAGTAATTCATTTCTGAGCCAGCTTTTAAAGTAACCATAGCTTTTTTGTAACGGTTTGTAAATCCATGGAAACGTCCAACATTTTTAGGTTGTTTTTCAACTTTGATTGTTCTAACTGATTCAACTTTTACATTGAAAATTGTTTCGATAGCTTCAGCAATTTGATGTTTGTTAGCTTTGTAATCTACTTTGAAAGTGTAAACACCGTTAGCTCTTTGAATATCTGATTTTTCTGTAAGAACTGGTGCAATGATAACTCTTGTTAATTCCATTATTTAACTTTCCCTTCTAATAGTTTTAAGCTTTCGCTTGAAATAACCATAACATCTGCTCCGATTAATTTTTCAACTGTTAATGAGTTAGCTTTTGATAAAACAACATTTGGGATGTTTCTTGCTGATTTGTAAACAGTTTCACTTTCTGTAACGATTAATACGTTTCTTAAGTTGTTTAAGTTTAATTCAGCTAATTTAGCAGCCATAGCTTTTGTTGATACTGTTTCTAAAGCAAGATCATCTACTAATACTGCGTTGTCTTGAGCTAATAATGTTAATGCTGATACAAATGCAGCAAGTTTAACTTTTTTATTAACTTTTAATGAGTAGTTTCTGTTGGCTGTAGGACCAAATGCTCTACCTCCACCAACTCAAATAGGTGTACGTGTTGAGCTTGTTCTTGCACGTCCTGTACCTTTTTGTCTTCATGGTTTTTTACCTGAACCAGAAACTTCTGCACGTGATTTAACTTTGTGTGTTCCTTGTCTTCTTGAAGCTCTTTCTGAAAGAATTGAATCGAAAATTGCTTGTTCGTAAATTTTTTCACTTGCGAATAATTTAGCTGGTAATTCAGCTTTGTAAGCAGCTTTTGTAACATTTTTATCTTTAGCAACTGTTACTTTAGCTGATTTAGGAGCAGTAGCTTTTTTAGCTGTTGTTGCTTTTGTTGATTTTTTAACTGTTTCAGCCATAACTATTTATCTCCTTTTTCTTCGGCTTCTTGAATTAATGCTGATAATTCAGCTGAGTTCATACCAACTGTAACTTCAATGTTGAATTTTTTAGCTTTTTCGATTAATTCATTCATTAACATAACTTCTTCGATGTCAACAAGTTTAATTCCTTCACGGTTTGGAAGACCTTTAACTGCTTCCTTAACTACTACGAAAGATTTTTTAGGTCCTGGAATTGAACCTTTAATTAAAATTAAATTGTTTTTCACATCAACTTTAACGATTTCAAGGTTTTGAACTGTTGTTTTAACATTTCCAAGTTGCCCTGGCATTGTCATACCTTTAAACACTCTGTTACCTGCAATGTCTCCAAGTGATCCAGTTTGTCTAACAGGTTGAGACCCTCCACCTCCACCGTGAGATTTAGGTCCAATGTGTTGATTGTGTCTTTTAATTGTTCCGGCGAATCCTTTTCCTTTTGATGTTCCTGTAACATCTACTAATTCACCTGATGTAAATATGTCAGCTTTAATTTCACTTCCAAGTTCATAACCTGACATATCACGAACTTCTTTAACGAAGCGCTTAGGTGTTGTATCAGCTTTTTTAAAGTGACCTAATTCAGGTTTGTTAACACGATTTGCTTTTTTATCAAATACAGCAAGTTGAGTTGCAACGTAACCATTTTTGTCAGCTGTTAAAACTTTTGACACAACATTTGGTTGTACTTCTATTACAGTAACTGGAACACTTTTACCAGATTCTGTAAAAATTTGAGTCATACCAACTTTACGTCCTAAGATTCCTTTCATTTGTTCTCCTTAAATTGGGTATTAAATTTATTTTACTCTAACTTGAATATCCACACCAGCTGGTAATTCAAGTCTGTTTAATTTATCTTGTGTTTCAGCAGAAGGATTGGTAATTACAACTAATCTTTGGTGTGTTCTGCTTTCGAATTGTTCACGTGATTTCTTGTTAATGTGAACAGATCTTAAGATAGTAACTTCATCTCTTTTTGTAGGTAAAGGAATTGGTCCACTAACTTTTTCAGCACCAGCTGATTTTGCTACTGTAAAAATTTTCTTAGCAGCTTGATCAACTAATGAGTGGTCAAACCCTTTAACTTTGATATTTAGTTTACTCATGTGTGTTGTCTCCTTTTGTTCTTTTGAACAATAGCTCCTTTTAAAAAACCTAACTTGTCCTCAACAACTGAATCTTGGCAAGCTAGCAACCTTTAAAAATCATAGCTATAGTTGCTTTTCTATTATATTCAAAAAATAAAAAAACAGAAGGGTTTTTTCTGCTTATTTTTTTAACAACTGCTCTTGGTGTATCATTCACTTTATTATGAGATTTTTTTGCTAATTCAATTGCTTAAAATTTGAGTTGGCATGTACTCATAACCACGCTCTAAAATCTCACTGCCTTGAAGTAATAACATAGTTGGAACTTTAAGAATT
Source organism: Mycoplasma paraquilae (assembly GCF_048284415.1). NCBI lineage: Bacteria > Bacillati > Mycoplasmatota > Mollicutes > Mycoplasmatales > Mycoplasmataceae > Mycoplasma > Mycoplasma paraquilae. Next base: position 12,447 of record NZ_JBLVZU010000004.1, on the reverse strand, counting down.
TTTCATTTATTATCATGCTCTCTAAATAGTTTAGCTTCCTCAGCATCAATGTTAATAAAAGTAATTTTGCTATTATGCTCATATTCATTAGCAACTGATTCAACAATTGGTTTCATCATTTTACAATCGCCACATCAGCTTGTAGTAAAATTCAAAAATAATAAGTGGTCAGCTGGATTTTTTTCAATTACAGCTTGAGCATCTTTTCATGACATTTGTTTAAACATGATTTAACCTCCTTTCTAGATAAAAAACACATTTATCTGTATTATTTTACAGTATAAATGTGTTTTTTGAATTATTAAATTGTAGTTAATGTTAAAGCTACCATTGGATCTTTATCTTTTAACTTAAAGATCTTTTTACGGATAGTCTTTCTTAATTTTTCATTAACTTCTCTCATTGAAGTAAATGATTTTGTTTTAAAAACTTCAACAATTAAATCAGTAATTAGTGCATTAGTTTCTTCAATTTCACTTTGGTCAATTACTCCAATATAACTGATATGTAATTGGCCAACAATTTTCTTAGTTTTAGGTGAATAAAGGCCATTGATAACAATCACTCCTTCTCTACCCAGTGCTTCTCTTTCTGCAATAACTTCTGAAGAAATATCCCCCACACCAAAACCATCAATTATTGTGTTTCCGACTTCTTTAATTTTTCCATTATGGCTAAATAACTTATCACCTTGAAAGTGTGCTATTTTACCATTTAATAGTATTATTGGGTCAATACTTTGCTTTTTACCTAGCTCCTCACTAATATACTCACTAGCCCCAACTAAATAACGATATAATCCTTGTGTAGGAACAAAGTAACTTGGTTTAAGATGTTTTACTAGGTTTAATAAATCTTCTTTTGTTGGACGTAAGTAAAAGTAATCATTATCCAAAATCTCATAAATATTAGGTGTAATTTTAGCAACTAAATCCATCATTTCTGCATATTTAGATTCTAGCCCATTAACTGGTGGTGCCATAAGTACCATAGTGTCATCATTATTAAGTTTTAAATAAACATCTTTATCTGATGCAATTCTTTCAAAACGATTGTATAAGCGTTCTGTTGCTGCTGTTACTAAAACAACTGCATTATCATATTTAGCAATTGATTTATAATCAACCACCTCAGGAAGCTTAACATTATCACTAAATTTAGAAATTAAATATAATAAATCAGCATATGTTTTACCATAAGGAATAATTGGACGATTGTATTTAATAGCTAAATCTATTACTTGTTGAATTGAGACCATTTCCTCACCATAAGCTCCTACAATAATTCTTTTATTCTTATCAGTATTTTCAAAAGCTAAACTAAGTTTTGGATTTGATTTATATTTATCAATAGCACGACCAGCTACATTGCTACGCCCTGCATCTGTTACTAAAGCGATAATTGGTTTATGACTAAAATAATTAGCCAATGATTTAAAACTAGTTCTACCATAAATCCCTAAATCACCTTCTACATAGTTAAACATAAATAAATAGTCACCTGCAGTAGTAGAAAAATTAAATCCTGTATTCCCGGGCATTGAACCGGTTAAATTGAATGGTATAACATCGACTGAACCAATTCTAGTTTTACCTCTTAATGTGCTAATTTTAAAACTTTTTTGATCAATTCCATATTTAGAGATTCTTTCAAGTACCATAACTTTATTAAAAGCTGATGTATAAATTTGCAAGTTAGGAATTTTCATTAATAGTCAAGGTAAAGCTGAAAATGTCTCATTCTTGATGTCAGTGATAAAAATACCCTTAATTTTATCTTTGTTTTTAATTAAATAACTAAAATCAGGAATTAAGGTATCTACTCCATTATTTGCATCAATAGGTACTTTTACCCCTGCATTAATTACATAAATATCATCATTATGTTCAAAAACATAACAGTTTTTGCCATTTTCGTCTTGCCCACCTAAGGCAAAAATATTAACATTATCCATTGTTTTCTCCTGCGTATTATTTTGTGATTGTATGAAAATTAATAATTGTTTATTAACTAGCTTAATTATAACATTAAAGTAAAAAAATATCCGCTACAATTAGCGAATATTTAAATAGTTAATTATTTAACAACGTGTTCTGTAATAACGTCATTTTCAACAACTAAGAATTGGTCACCTTTTTGAATTCCATATGGTTCAAGAGCTGTAACAGCATTTTTGTGATCTTTCTTAATTAATGGGAATAAAGCTTCAGAATCAACAGATGTTCAAACACTTGAATATGATCCGAAAGCATTTACTAATAATGGGTTGTTAACTACACCAATGATTGTTGAATTTGGTCTAAATTTAGCAACTTCTTTTAATAATGTTCCAGTTCTAGATAATGTAACAACAAATTTGTATTTTCCATCTTTTGTTTTTTCAGCAATTTTGTAAGCGATTTGTGAACGTTTGTTTGATTGGTCTGAGTTTGCTCATACTTTTTCAAGTTGCACATCGTAGTAATTTCTTGCGTAGAATTCTTTTTCAGCTCTTCTTGAGATAGCAGACATTGTTTTAACAGCTTCAAGTGGAAATAGTCCATTTGCACTTTCTCCTGAAAGCATTGTAGAATCAGCACCTAATTCAACTGCATAGTAAACATCTGTTACTTCTGCACGTGTTGGGTGAGGTGAGTTTTCCATTGAGTCAAGCATTTGAGTTGCAACTATAACTGGTTTACCTGCTTCACGACATTTTCTAATCATCATTTTTTCATAGTAAGGAACATCATAGTAAGGGATTTCAAGTCCTAAGTCACCACGAGCAACCATAATACCATCAGATGCTTCAATGATTTCATCAATGTTTACACATCCTAAATAAGATTCAATTTTTGAGAAAATTTGAATGTGACTTCCACCATTTTCATCAAGTAATTTTCTTAATTCTTTAACATTACGTGCTGAGTTAACGAATGAAGCAGCAACATAGTTAATTCCGTTTTCAATACCGAATTTAACATCGTTAATGTCTTTTTCAGCTAAGAATGGTAGTGAGAAGTCAACACCTGGTAAGTTAACACGTTTATTTGTTTTTAATTTATGTGTGTTTTCTGCTTTGACTTTAACATATCCTTTACCTACTTCAGTAACAACTGTTGAAAGTTTACCATCATCAATTAAAACTTGATTTCCTACAGCTAAATCTTGTGCCATATCATAAGCAACTGTAATTTCTGTAGCTGTTCCTTCTAAAGTTTGATACTTATCACTTGTTGTGTGAATTAAAACTTCAGAACCTGATTGTACTACTTGAGCACCATCTTTCATTTTTCCGATACGAATTTCTGGTCCTTTTGTATCTAACATTAATGAAACAGGGATTTTAAGTTCTTGAGAAACTCTTTTTCCTAATTTAAATTTGTTTAATTGTTCTTCGTGTGAACCATGGCTAAAGTTAGCTCTAATTGTTGTAACACCATTTTCCACAAGTGAAAGTAACATATCATAGTTATCACTTGATGGACCGATAGTAGCTACTAATTTAGTTCTTTTATCAGTAATTTTCATAATACTCCTATAAGTAATTTTTATATATGTATTTTATCACTAATAACAATAATTTAAAAAATTTATTTCTTACCTATTTTTTTAAAAATTAAGGATTCCAAAAGTGTATTTTCACCTTTATTTTCGAGGGTAAAGTATAAAAAAACCTTGTTAATTCAAAAATTAACAAGGAAAAAAGTATTAAGCTTCGACTTTTTCAGATGCTTTAAAAATATTATTAAATGTTTCGCTACCTTCAGCACCATTATCAGGATAAGAACTTATTACATTAGTTAAATTGCTAGTAGTTGCTGCAAGCACTTGATAGCCATAAGTATATTGGATAGTTACATCCTCATCTTTAAAACTTAAGGTAACTTTATTTCAATCAATTGCAGTAACAGGTGCTACATTAAAATCAAAATATTTCTTAAATCAAGTCTCACGATCTAAAGCAGTTTGACTTGATTTTGATGCATTTTCTAACATTTCATAATAATTGGCTTTTAACTTAGCAATTGAATCAAAATCATGCTTAATATCAGAGTCTTTAGGTGTAACTTTAATTGTATTATTTGTTTTATAAGGGTTATATTCAGAAAACTTTTTGAACCCTGATAATGTGTACACTTTAATTACATTATCTTTTAATGATGGGTCTTGCTCTTTCATAGCATTTGTAACTGGATATGTTACCTCTAGGTAGAGCACACCCTCAAGATCATTAGCATATGATTTAAATTTAATTAATGAATAATTGTTTTTGTCAAAAATTGCTTCTAATGGTTTTGACTTATCATATAAGTAAAATTGTTTTTTCTCATTAGGGCTGATAACTTCATTTTGAGTTAACAATTTTTCAATTTTTAACTCTTTACTTCAAGCATCACTATCTCATTTTTCTCTTATAGCTTGAAGTGGATTTGTTGCGTATTGTGAAGCAAGTACATTTTGGTTCAAACTAGAAGTTTTTTGCAATTGATATTTTCCTAATTCTTGTACTATAGTTAATTTCTTTTGTTGCTGAGTGATAGAAATAGAAGTACCAATTATCCCACCAATAGCAAATGCTCCAATTATTCCATAAGCTAAAAATATTTTATTACTTTTCTTCATAATTTTCTCCTGATAGTGTATCGTTAATATCATTAATTAAATCATTAATTCCAACTTTTGTTTCACTTGAAACAATAAAATATTGAAATGGCCCATAATGCTGTCTTGCAACTTGAATATCTTTTAATAATTGATGTTTTTCTTTTTGTTTTAATTTATCAGCCTTGGTGTAAACAATTTTGAAATTAATTCCAACACGAGTTAAAAATTCAATTGGTTCAACATCAGTTTTAGTAATACCGTGTCTAGCATCAATTAATAAATATAAACATTTAAGATTGTTACGATTGATAATATATTCATCAATCATTTTATTCATTTCAACTAAAATGCTATTTGAAACTTTAGCATATCCATACCCAGGCAAGTCTACAAAGACTGCTCCATGCTCATTTTGGAAGAAATTTAATAATTGTGTTCTTCCTGGTGTTTTAGAAACCTTGGCAAGCTTCTTATTTGCAACTATAGTATTAATTAATGAGCTTTTGCCAACATTTGAACGTCCTCAAAACGCAATTTCATTATATGGATGCTCATATCAATTTTCTTTTTTTGAAGCTGATTTTATGAATTTAAACATTGAATTTTTCCTTATGTCTTATTAATGTAGATTGGTATTTAATATCATTACAATCTGGGACTATTAAAATAGTTTCAAGCTCTGGATTTAGTTCTTTATTTCCACAAGCTAGCTCTAATTCATAATGATAGTCACTATTGCTTCTAGCACTACGGATTAGCCATTTAACACCTAGCTCTTTAGCTAGCTGTGCTGTTAGTTTTGTTTTATTTTGTAGCACAATTACCCTGGAATCATCACGATACAAATCTTTTATAATTTGATAATTTGTTTCGACTTGATCATAGTTATTTTTATCAGGATTTCATGTGACAACAAGATAAATAGAATCAAACAATTGCAAAGATTTTTTTACAATTGCTTGATGGCCTTGATGGAAAGGATCAAATGATCCTGCATACAAAGCAAATTTATTATTTTGCATAAATTTCTAATGCATTACGTGCAATAACTAATTCTTCATTAGTACGGATAACGTAAACTTTTACTTCACTATCTGGTGATGAAATTAGTGCATATTCATCGAATGGAGCATTATTAGCTTCATTGTCGAGTTTAATGTTTTTAAAGAATAATTTGTCAATAACCATTTGTCTAATTAATGCTACATTTTCACCAATTCCAGCTGTGAACACTATAGCATCTGGGTTTCCACCGATTTTATTTGCATATAATGCAGTATAATCAGCAATTTTTTGTGCATATAATTCTAGCGCAAATGCTGCATCTTCGTTTCCATTGCGAGCAGCTGCAGTAATATCACGCATATCACTTGACACTGTTGAAACTCCATATAAACCACTTTGTTTATTTAAAACATTGGTAAATTCTTCAATACTCATTCCTGTTTGTTTGCATACAAATTCATGAATAGAAGGATCAATATCACCACTTCTTGTACCCATCATAATTCCTGCAAGTGGTGTTAATCCCATTGATGTGTCAAATGATTTTGAATCTTTAATAGCACATAAACTACCACCATTCCCTAGGTGTAAATTAACAAATGTAACAGTTTCTTTACCTAAAATTTCAGCCAATTTTTCTGAAATGTATTGGTGTGAAATCCCATGTGCACCATAACGTTTAATTTTGTATTGTTCTGTCAATTTCTTAGGAATTGCATAAGTTCCATTAATTTTATTAATTGTTGTGTGGAATGCAGTGTCAAAGTCAGCAGATAATTTAGCATGTGGGAAAACTTTTCTAAATCCTAATATTGCTTGTACTGCGCCTGGGTTATGTAAAGGTGCATACATTGAACATTCATCAATTAAAGCAATCTCTTTATCTGTTACTTTAGTTGTGCGATCGAAATGTGTTCCCCCTTGAACAATTCTAAAACCAATGTTAGAAATTTCATCAGGGTTAGAAATTAAGTTAATTTCTTGCATTAATTTATATAGCTCATTGACTGCTTCTTCATGCGTAGGCATAGCTACAACTTTTTCGTATTTTTCACCATTGTATTTTAAAACGATATTACCTTCTGGTAAAGTAATTCTTTCAGCAATACCACTTGCGATTAGTTCTAAAGTTTCTTTATTAAATAAACTTAATTTAATTGAACTACTTCCAGCATTAATAACTAAAACTTTTTGATTCATTTCTTTCTCCTTTATTGCTTTTATTAAGCTATTTTTCATTTTAAATTTACAACAAGCTTATTTTTTAAAATAGCTGTTAATTAATAGCTTAATTATACCAATTATTCATTTTTTTATCATAGGATAAAGCTATAAAAAAGCACTTATCTGATTATTCGATAAGTGCCTAATTGCGTGTAATTAAAATTGTAAAATTAAACTAATTCAATAATTGCCATACGTGTTGAATCACCTTGACGACGAGGTAATTTGATAATTCTTGTGTATCCACCATTTCTTTCAGAATATTTTGGTGCAATATCTTCGAATAAGTATTTTAATACTTCTTTTCCATCTTTTGTTTGAATTGGACGTAAATAAGCAGCAACAGCACGTCTGTTAGCTAATGTTGGGTTTTTAGCTTTTTGAATCATTCTTTCAGCGTGTCTTCTTACTTCTTTTGCTCTTGTTAAAGTTGTTACGATTCTACCGTTAACATATAATTCGCTCACTAATGAACGCATTACACCATTTCTTCATTTTGTATCACGTGAATAAATTTGAGTTGGATTTGCCATATTACTCATCTCCTTCTTTTAATTCGTAACCATATTCTTTTAATTTGTCTATGATTTCTTGAATTGATTTTTTACCTAAGTTCTTTGTTTGTTCAAGTTGATTCAATGTAAGTTCTCTAATTTGAGATAATTTAGTTCTTTTAATTCTCTTAAGAGCATTAGCTGAACGGACTGAAAGTCCCATTTGAGCAATATCTAAATCATCTTCTTCTTTTTCTTCAACTTTTGGTGCTTCTTCTTCAAAAATATCAAGTTTCATGTCTTCTACTGATCCTATTACTTGGAATAATCCCATTAGAATTTCAGCAGCTGATTTAATAGCATCTTTAGCTTTTACAGTTCCATCAGTATGAATTGTAAAGTCTAATTTTTCTTCTAATTTTGGTGATGATGAGTTTAATTCAGAAACTGAATATGCAACTTTTGTAATTGGCGAGAAGTTTGAATCAATAGCAATAAAGTTAGCCTTTTTAATATCTGTTAAAGCTGCTAATTCTGCTTCTCTTTTTGATACATAAGCTTTATTTTCATCAAATGACATGTATCCACGTCCTGGACGTAAATATAATTCTAGATTTAATGCATTTTCACTTGAAACTGTTGCTAGATACACATTGTGATCTAGAACTTGCACACTTGGATTGTTAACAACTTTTAAAGATCTAGCTGTAACAGGCCCAACTGCATCTGAAGATAAAGTTACTTTAATAATTTCATTATCTGATACTTCATTGGCATCATATGTGAATCTAACTTTTCTTAGGTTCATAAATAAACTTGGTACATCTTCAACTACATCTTTAATAGTTTGGAATTCATGTGTAACACCTTCAACTCTCACGCAGAATGGTGCTAAGGCTGTAACACTTGAAAGTAGTGTACGTCTAAGCGCAACTCCTAAAGTGTTAGCATATCCTCTTTCTAAACCTTGTAAAGAAAATGTAGTTTCATATTCACTAGTTTCTCTAATTTGTGGTTTTTCTAAATAATTTGGTTTTTTAAATTTTTCCATTGTTTGTACCTTCCTATATGTTTACGAATTATTTCTTCATACGTTCACGTTTTAAAATACGTTTTGGAGGTCTTGTTCCATTGTGTGGAACTGGTGTAACATCTTTGATTTCTGTAACTGTAATTCCGCTAACTTCGATTTGTTTTCTTGCAGCATCTTTACCAGCTCCAAGTCCCTTTAATTCAACTTTAACTGTTTTGATTCCGTGTTCTTTAGCAGCTTCAGCAGCAGCTTGTGCAGCTAAACCAGCAGCATATGGAGTCTTTTTCTTTGTACCTTTGTATCCAATTGCACCAGCTGATGATCAAGCAATAACATTACCATTTTCATCTGCAAATGTAACAATTGTATTTTGGTTTGTTGAGTGGATGTGAGCAACACCACTTGTAATGTTCTTTTTCTTTGTTTTACGTGCCATGATTATTTACCTTTCTTTCCAGCAACTGTTTTTCTAGGTCCTTTACGTGTACGAGCATTTTTCTTAGTACTTTGTCCACGTACTGGTAATCCTTTACGGTGTCTCATTCCACGGTAACATTTAATTTCCATTAAACGTTTGATGTTTAAACTTACTTCTCTACGTAAGTCACCTTCAGTTGTATATTCTTTAGCAATTTCACGGATTCTTGATAATTCTTCTTCTGATAAGTCTTTTACACGAGCATCTTCGCTGATGTTTGCTTTAGCACAGATTTCTTTTGCTAATGAGTTTCCAATTCCATAAATGTATGTTAATGAAATAACAACACGTTTATTGTTAGGAATTTCAACGTTTAAAATTCTAGCCATTTAATTTCCCTTCTTATCCTTGTCTTTGTTTGTGTTTTGGTTGTTCACAAATAACACGGATAATTCCTTTACGTTTGATAATTTTACAGTCTTTACACATTTTCTTAACACTTGCTCTAACTTTCATTAGTTCTCCTTTATTTGTGTCGGTATGTAATACGTCCTTGAGTTAAATCATAAGGACTTACTTCTACATCTACTGCATCTCCAGGTAAGATTCTAATGTGGTTTACTCTCATTTTACCTGAGATATGCGCTTTAATTACTACGCCATTTTCTAATTCTACAGAATAATCATCTGTTGAATATGCTTCTTTAACAATGCCTGTTAGTTTAATTGCGTCTTTAGCCAATTAAATTCCTTTCGTAAGAATGACACCTTTGCCATTCTTAATTAATACTGTATGTTCATAATGTGCGTTATTACTTCCATCAGCACTAATTACAGTTCATCCATCCTTAAGAGTTTTAATCTTAGGATATTGCGTAATCATTGGTTCGATACAAATTACCATGCCATCCCTTAGCAGTGGTCCTGTACCTTTTACACCATCATTTGGAACATAAGGGTCTTCATGTAACTTACGCCCTATTCCGTGGCCACAGAATTCTGCTGGTGTATAATATCCATTTTCTTTAATGTATTTACCAATAGCATAAGAGACATCCCCTACTCTTGCACCTTTTTTGATTGCATGAAATCCAGCATAAAATGATTCTTTTGCTACATCAATTAATTTTTGATCAGCTGCTGAAATTTTGCCAACCCCTTTGGTAAATGCACTATCGCTATTATATCCTTCTCAAATGCATCCTAAATCAACACTGATTAGGTCACCTTCTTTAAGAATGTAATTGCTTGGTATACCATGTATCAATTGTTCGTTTACAGATATACATGCTGTAGCAGGAAAACCATATAACCCTTTAAATGCAGGCTTAGCTCCCCGTTTTATTATTTCTTTAAAAGCCAATTGATCAATATCTTTTAAAGAAACACCTGGTCTTACAAAGTCCCAAATAATTTGTTTGACTTCTGCCAAGATTTTACAAGATTTAGAAATTTTTTCGATTTCTGATGGATTTTTAATAGTTATCATAGTAAAAATCCTTTCTACTTTATTCTAAAGTTTTTATATTTTATCATTTTTTTCAAGTAATTTAAGAACTTTATCTGCCACTAAATCAGGGGTTTGCGAAGCATCTATTACATTTAATTCATTTAAATCAGCATAATAGTCTAATAATGGTTTAGTTTGTTCTTCATATAAATCTAATCTATGTGCAATTCTTTCTTCTGTATCATCTTGTCTTTGAATTAATTCACCGCCGCATAGGTCACATGTACGATTATCCTTTGAAGGTTTATATTTTACATGGTAACTCTCTGAACATTTTGAGCAAGTTCTTCTTCCGCTTAAACGATCTAAAATAATTGATTTATCTACCTTGAGTTCAACAACCACAAATTTAAAGTCATTTAATGTTTTTAAAAATTCTGCTTGAGCTATTGTTCGAGGGAATCCATCAAGGATAAAATATTTATTTTCTTTCTTTAATTTTTCTAGTGCATTCTTAACAATTGCATTAGTAATTTCATCAGGTACATATCCGCCTGTTGTAACAATATTTTTTACTTTTAATCCTAATTCTGTTTGTTCTTCTATTTCTTTTCTAAATATATTTCCTGTAGAAACGTGGATTAAATTGCTTTTGCTTGCAATTAATGAGGCTACAGTCCCTTTTCCAGCTCCAGGCTGCCCCATAAAAATAATGTTAGTTTTTAAATTGTTTATCATAATAGTCCTTCGACGCTATTAGCTTCATAGTTTTCGATATTTTTCATTGATTCTCTCTTAGCTTTAGCTAATCTATATGTTTTTCTACGAGCTTGTAATTGGCTCACTGTTTCTAGTGATACACTAACTAAAATCATTAATCCTGTACCACCGAATGAAATTACGCTTGGTAGAATTCCAGCCATAATTTCAACAAATTGCATTCCACCTAATATTAGTAAGTAAATAGATGAGAAAACACTTAATCTAAACACAATAGCAATTAAATAGTCTTGTGTTTCTTCGCCTGGTCTAACTCCAGGAATAAATGTTGAATTCTTTGCAAAGTCTTCAGCAATTTTATCAACTTTTGATTGTTGAATTCCCATTACTAATGAAAATGCAAAAATAATAACTAATAATAGTGTAAATCCAATAGGTTGAGTAAATTGTAAGTTTTGGTTAATTCATTGTTTAGAAGCATTTGTATCTGGAAGTATATTAGCAATCATAGTAGGGAATGATAATACCATCATAGCAAAAATAATAGGCATAATTCCACCCGGGTTTAATTTGATAGGTAAATTACCCATATCTTTTTTATTCTTAGATCTACCGGCTCCTATTTGTTGAATAGGTATGTGTCTTTCTGCTGTGTAGACAATAGCAATAATCATAATAATTACTAAATACACTAATATGTATGTCGTAAAGTTTACAATTCCAACTAATGAACTAGAAAGTTTAGAAGGTTCTAATCCGATATAGTGGATGAATGCTTCTTTAAACTGAAATGGAAGTCTAGCTGCAATACCTGTAAAGATAATTAAACTTGTTCCATTTCCAACACCTTTATTTGTTATTTGCTCTGAAATAAATAAAGCAAATAATGATGTAGCAGTAAGCATAACTGGAAGTATAAAATAAGCCATTGTAGCTTCAGATATCCCTGTACCTGCTAAATCAAAACCAATAAATGAATTTCTTCCTCCTGCCGTTAATGTTTTGAGCAAGAATACAGCTTGAGGATATGAAATAATAAGTGTGAGAAACCTAGTTATTACATTTATCTTTCTTCTTCCTTGAGGCCCACTTTGACTCAATTTATGAACTGGTGGGAATATTTTTGACTGAAGAATCATCATTATCAATGAGGCATTGATGAATGGGCTGATTCCTAATGCAAATAATGAGAATTGTCTTAATCCACCACCACCAATTAAATTAAGAGTGTTCAAAAAAGAGTTATTACCAATTTCATCTGCATTTACAAGTCTTACAAATGGAACAGTAATTGTTGTACCCATAATATAAATTATTAAAAGGAATGAAGTAAAAATAACCTTCTTGGTTAATTCTTTATTGCTTCAGAAATTATTTCATTGGTTCTTTATTTTAAATATTAAAGTGCGCAAAATTTCCCCTTTTTTTGTATTACAGCGTAATTATATCTTATTTTTGAAAATAAAAAAACGCCTTTAGCGTTATTTATATATTCTTTGGAAACTGAATAGTAATT